>DAINSJ010000004.1:0-26615 GCA_036741375.1 Candidatus Limnocylindrales bacterium | reverse complement strand
CCGAGCCTCCCCCGAGCGGGAGTAACTCAGCTGGCAGAGTGTCTGCTTCCCAAGCCGACCGTCCCACTCGTTCGCTTTGTGGTGGGCTGCCGCCAGCCTCCGATTGCCACGCTCCGATCGGACTCGTTCATGAGAGTTCTGAGAGCCGTTTCGCCTTCGCCCGGCACTCGCGGGTCGGGCGAGATTGTTGCGCGATCAACCACTACCCGACGACGTGACATCGCCGCGACCGAGTCTCACGCGACCTAACAGACGGATCCAGGCTCACGGGTAGACTCGCGGTTCGGATCCGTGGGCCACACCCATGGGTTGTTCGGAGGGGAACGTAATGGCCACAGCCGACCTCGAGAGCGTCTTCGCCGCCTATCGCGCCGCCTGGCGCAATCACGACCTGGATGCCATCGTCGAGCTCCATCATCCGGAGGGCAGCTTCTGGCTCCACACCGCCGGTCAGACCGTCGGCATCGGGCGCGAGGCCATCCGGGCGAGGTTCGCAGGTACCCTCGCTCTGCTGCCCGACATCGTCTTCGACTCCCTCCGTGTCCATTGGGGCGACGCGTTTCTGGTCCACGAAATGAGCGCCACCGGGACGCCTGCAGTCCCCGGCCAGCCCGGCGCCGTCCGATTCGACATTGTCGACGTCATCGAGTTCCGCGACGGCCTGGTGTGGACCAAGAACAGCTATCTCGACGCCGCTCCTCTGGCGGCCTTCATGCAGGTGCCGACCTCGGCTGCTGCCGCCCACTGAGATCTAGGGAATCGATCGAACTCAAGGCCGACACCCGATAACGGGTTCCAAGAGATGGAGCCGTTCCGGGATGGGCACCAGTTGCCACGCCTACGGACCGCCCGCGCCGCTCGTATCAAGTCGCTTGAACGGCCTGGACGAGTTCTCGAACGCCGACGATTTCGAAGGCCGGGACTGCGCGCCCGGCTGTCGAGTGCACCAGCATCCCGTCGCGCCGAGGCCGCTGCCCGCGCGGCTTACGGTCGATACAACCGGACGAACCCGTCGACGTCGACCCGTGGGTGACCGGCGGTCCCGACCACGACGATCCGGATCGTGTGCGACCACGCTCCCTGCCCCGTCCTGGTCGCTCGAGGTCGGTCACTGAGCCGGGCGGTCTTCGCGACTGACGACTCCCCTTCGGCCCGAGCGGCCGAAGCGATTCTGGCCCGGTGGCCAATCTTCGCGGACCTCCCGATCCACGTGCTGAGTGTCGCCGAGGTTGTCCTTCCCTGGACCACCGGGATCGCACCGACCATGTCGGGCGAGCTTCTGGACGCCTATGGAGCAGAGTTCCGCGAGTCGAAGGCCGAACACCGACGGATCGGGACGGATGCGGCAGGGAGGCTTCGGGATGCGGGACGCCGTGTTGACGCCGAAATGCGAGACGGGGATGCGGCGGCAGAGATCATCGCCATAGCGGAGAAGCGAGGCGCGGACCTTATCGTCCTCGGTTCCCGCGGCCGCACCGGGCTCACCCGCGTGCTGCTTGGCAGCGTCGCCAGGAATGTGCTGTCCGGCAGCGCTGCATCGGTTCTGATCGTCCATGAGCCGACCGACACGACGGCCGAGCACATCGTTCTGGATGCGGCGACCTGACCGTGGGGAGCCGGCGTCTGCCAATCAGGGAGTCGACAGTGGTCCAGCCATATCCGTGCCGTAGGCGATCGGCACTCGGAGAATCGACCGGGCTCGCGCTGACCCAACGATGTTGCCATCGGCCACGACGAGCTCGTGGAGATCGCCGCTGGCCGTGAAGCCCGATGCGGCCACGAATGCGTAGAGCTTCCGGATCGACGACACCGCCCCGTCTCTTCCAAGATGCAGGATCTGAACAGCCGGGCCCTCAGTAAGGTGGGTCAGCCGAACGAGTGGGACCTCGCGATGGCCCTTGCGCCGCGCTTCATCGATCGCCTCCAACGCCGTGGACTCAAGCGCGATGTCCGGAAGCTCGATCATCTGGCACCAGCGGGGCGTCGGGCTCGACAGCACTTCGAGGATTTCGTCGACCGTCAGGCGAGGCGGGAGCGGCCAGGTTACCTCGAGGACCGAGCGGAGTGGGTCGGTGCCTCGAGCGCGTCGCATCATGGCACGCATGGTTTCGCCGACCGTCCGTAGAAGGGTCGTTGCCAGACGAAAGTCGGACGCCTCGCGAGGGCCGGCCCCGTTGATCGCCAGAATTCGCCGCTCCGGCACGACGACCAGCACGGGCCGATGGGTCGATGCGTGCCGCAGCTCGAACGGAGAACTCGACCGGTACGTGCCGGAGCTTCCGGCGGGCAGGCCTAGACTCATCGTGGTCCTCCAGAAGAAGCTAGCCGACTGGTCACGCGAACTCCGCAAGGCGGTCGGCGATCTGCCCGATAAGGCGGCCGGCGTCAGCAGGCACGTCCTCGGCATCCGCGGACAGAGCCAGGCCGATGAGCTCGCGCCGACGCCGTACGACCGCCTGGACCATGTCGCGACCGGCCTGGGTGACAGCGACATTCGTCGCCCGTCGATCATCGTCGGAGCGCGCGGCCGCGAGGAGCCCTTGCACTTCGATACGGCGCACTAGCCGGCTTGCGGAGGGGATGCTGATCCCGAGATGTGCCGCCAGCTCGCCGATTCTCAATCCGTGGGCCTGCGAAGCAATCACGAGGACACGCCATTGAACGAGGGTCAGGTCAGCCGCTTGCGGCGTCTGATCGATAGCGCGCGCCGTGATGCCGATTCCGAAGGTCAACAGCCGCTCGATCTCTGACGCGAGTTCGGCGTGTTTCCGGATTGGCCGACGCCCGCCGCTGACAAGCGCGGATCTCGTGTTAGTTAGCATGTGGTATATAGTAGCGTATGGCAGGAAGCATGGCAGGAAGCACTATGGAGCATCGGATCAGAATCGACCTCCGACCCCGGGGGGACCCCGCATTTCGAGTTGCGCTCGAGGGTGCCTGCGTCGCCGCCGCGCTGGCTGGGAAAGACCTCGATATGCCGGACGCCGCTCGGATCGTGGAGGAGGAGCTCCGCGCTGGTGGCTACCCGAACGCGGAGGTCAGCATTTTCCGCTCCGTCGAGGAGTATCGAAACCGCGTCTCCAACTGGGTAGTGTGGCGCGATGGTAGTCGGCCCGGGCGAAAACAGGAACGCGAATCGATCGCGACGACTGGCTCGGACCAGCCCTGTTAGGCGAGTCGCGCTCGGCCACGCGCCGCGATGTCTAACCGCTGGCCAGCTTCGGCCGCACACGATGCCGGCATCGTCTGCCAGCGTACTCCCGCCGACCCTAGGCGGTCCCTGCGATGGCCGGCGACTCGAGACGTGGAACCGTGAGAGCGACAAGTCCGGCGACGATCCTGCCGAGCACGATAGCCAGGCGAGTGGATGGCTCAACCGCAAGGCCGATGACCGCGTCAACGCCGATCGCGCTACCAGCCGTGAGCCCGACCGCCCCCGCTCCGGTGATGATCGGCCTCGCCGGGATCGCGGTCCTGACCTTCTTCCTGGCCTTCTTCTCGTCGCTCGGCCTCTGGGTTCCGGCGGACATGTGGCGGCCTCTGGTCCTGATCGGCGTCGTCTGTTCCGTGGCCCTGTTGGTCCTCCATCCGAGCGTCTACGCGGCTCTGCCCCTGCACTCAACGCGGGTCTGGCGTGGGTCGCCTGGACCTCGGTCTGGACGCCTGCGGCGGCCTGACCTGAAGCCGCTAGGGCCGACCGCGCTCAGCGGACTTCTCGGACCCTGAACATCAGGCGCTTCGCGAGTTCGCTCGCGATCTCGGAGGCTGCCGACGCCAGCGCGGCGGTCGGGACGGAGTCTCTAGCACCAACCCGGGCCATCTTGTCGCCACCGCCGAAACCGATCGGCTGAGCGCTGGTCCGTCGTCCGAGGTCGCGAAGTCGACGCCGCAGAAGGCGCTCCTGATCCGCCAGCCGGAGAATGAGTACGACCCGCGACCTGGGTCCGGAAGTCGAGGCCCTTGTCCCGCCGGACGTCAAGGATCCGGCGCATCCCGGTGGCCGGGTCCCAGGCGGCGACGATCGCCACGGTGAAGTCGGCATCCGCTGCCGCCGAGCGGGCGAGATCGACGCCGTGCTACCCCCTGAGCGCCATCACTACTGGGGCCGGACAGAAGGTAGGGTGGGGGGCCAACCGGAGGCTAATATGGCTGCCATGGCGAGCCAGGGCGGAATCGTCCACCTCGAGAGGCTCGCGGGACGGGTGGCGCCCCCAGACAACCTGCCGGTGCGGTTCACCAGCTTCATCGGCCGCCGCGGCGAGCTCCGAGATCTAAGGCGTCTGCTCGCCGGGTTCCGCCTGACCACCATCACGGGTGCGGGCGGCGTCGGTAAGACCAGCGTGGCCGTCGCCCTGGCGAAGGACGTCCTCGCCAGGATGCCGGGTGGAGGTTGGTTCGTCGATCTCGCGCCGGTGACCGACCGAGACCTGGTCGCTCAGACGGCGGCGTTCGCGCTCGGGCTTGCGGATGCGACCGGTGGTCCGGCGGAGCGCCTGCTCGCGGCCGCCCTTTCCAGCCGTCCTGCGCTCCTGGTGTTGGATAACTGCGAGCACGTCGTTGCCGCGTGTGCCGAGCTGGCGAGATTCCTGCTTGAGCAGTGCCCCGAGCTGGTTGTGGTCGCCACCAGTCGAGAGCCGCTGCGGCTGGCCGGCGAGACGCTCTACACGCTCCCGCCGCTCGACACCGCCGGCGACGCGATGCGGCTCTTCGAGGAACGCGCGCGGCTTTACGAGCCTACGTTTTCGCTGAGCGGTGGCGCGAACGCCGAACTGGCGAGGCAGGTCTGTGAGGCGCTCGACGGCCTGCCACTGGCCATTGAGCTGGCTGCGGTGAGACTACGGCACCTATCCCTAGCCGATCTGGCCACGCGGTTGAAGACGGCTCCAGACTTGCTGCGGGCCGGCTCCCGAGAGGCCGGCGCACGGCATGGCAGCCTCCGCGCCGCCCTGGACTGGAGCCATGCCCTGCTCGAGCCCGATGAGCAGTGGGCGCTGCCCCGGATCACCGTCTTCCGCGGCGGCTTCGACCTCGACGCTGCAGCCGCCGTGCTGCCGCCCCGAGGGCGGCCGACAGTGGACCTGCTGGGCGCGCTGGTCGATCGATCCCTGGTCGTGCGGCTGGAGGGATCTGCGGGGCGTACCCGATACCGGCTGCTGGAGCCGGTCCGGCAGTACGCTGAGAACCTCCTGCCGCCGCCCGAGAGCGAATCGGTCGCGGAGCTGCACGCCGAGCACTACCTGGCCCTGGCGGAGCGGTTCCACCATCAGAGATTGGGAGGGGAGCTGGCAGAGTTGACCGGTCGTCTCGACGAGGAGCAGGGCAACCTTGGCGCCGCGATGGAGCGACTGCGTCGACGGGATCCTCCGCGGGCGCTGCGGCTCGCCGGAACGCTGTGGTTCTTCTGGTTTCTGCGTGGCTCGAGCCGGGAAGGAGTCCGGCAACTCGAGGCTGCCCTCGCGGCGGCACCTGAGGCTGATGGTTCCGCGCCGGCTGAGGCCCTCCTGGGAGTCGCCTGGCTTCGCAACCTCAGCGGCGAGCAGGACCAAGCGCGGGCTGAGGCGCTCCGCGCGCTGTCCATCGCGCGGGAGTGTGGCGACCGTCCCCTGGCCTGTTGGTGCCTCACCGCCCTTGGCCACTTTGAGGGACCGGAGTCGTCTTTGCGGCGCAATGGCCTCGCCTCAGAGCTGGCGGCGGACGCGGGGCTGGACGGTGAGCGGGCGGCCGCGCTAACGAGCCTGGCGACCGCCTACTTCATGCTGGGCCGCCGGGAGGAGGCCCTATCGACGGCCGTGGAAGGGCTCCAGCTGGGACATCGTCTGAAGAACCCCTACATTATTGGCACGGCTGCCATGGTGCCGGCCCGCGATGCGGCCCTCAGCGGACATCCCGACGCCGGCCGGCTCTGGCGCGAGGTGCTCGACGCCGCTCGGGAGCTCCAGGATGTGGGAGTCGTCCAGTTCGCGCTCGGATGGCTGGCCGAGATCGCCGCACTGGCCGGCGACGTGGGCGAGTCCGCCGATGCCTGGGTCGAGGGCGCTGCGATCGTGCGCCGGCTCGCCAGAGTCCATGCCAAGGTCCAGGCGCTGGAGGTCGCGGGACAGGTCCTGCTTGCGGGCGGGCGTCCCACCGCCGCCCTGCGATTCGTGGCCTGTGCGGGGGCGCACAAGGGGAGGGACTGGGTGGAATCGACGTTCTGGACGGAGCGGACGCTCCGCCTGCTCGAGCGCTGCCGAACGCGAGCGGGACGGCTCAGCGCCGAGCGAGCCGAGGCCGAGGGGGCGTGCTTGCAATTGGACCGGGCCCTCGACAACGCCGAGTCTGATATCAGGCGTCTCAAACCGGTGGCGCGGAAAGGCTATCCGGCGAGGCGCACGCCGGGAGGACTGTCCCGTCGAGAACTGGAGGTGCTGGAGTTGTTGGCCAGCGGTAAGACAAACCGGGAGATCGCCGGCCGGCTATTTATCTCCGAGCGCACCGTCGAGGGCCACGTCGAGCACATCCTCAACAAGCTCGGGCTCGCCAACCGGGCGCAGGCGGCTGCCTGGATTGCGACTCAGAACCTATCCGCTGAGAGATCGCCCGACCCCGAGGAACATGTACGTCTGCGGATGGTCCGCAAGTTGGGCTGATAGAAGCTCGCGGGGTCGAGCACTGTGCGGGCCTCGGCGCATCTTGGCGGAGGCCTTGGCGATGATCCCCGGCGATCGATCTTTGTGAGCTCCCCGCCGCGCCCGCCGAGCACGCGGAACTTCGGAAAACACGTACTTTCACGCATGATTCCGCCGGCCGGCGGCGAGAGACTGCCTTCAGTCAGCCAAGACTCAGTTCAGATCAATGGAGGCATCTCTCATGGATAACCGGAAATCCGTCCGAGGCCGTGTCCTGGGACGTGCGTTGTGCCTCGGGGCGGCGACTCTTGCGTTGGGGCTGCTCGCAGGCGGCCAGCCTGCGGCCGTGGCGGCGAGCGATGACGCCGCCGTTCAAACGCTCGCCGTCCAGCGCGTCAGCGGGCTACTTCTGAACGGGGCGACCAGCGTCTGCCTGTTCGCAAATGACATCAAGCAGGCGCCGGGTGCGTCGCTCTACCACCGACACCAGCCGGGCGCAGTCTACGTGGCCGGAGGTCAGGTGCAGCTCACCATCTGGCAGGACGGGCTGGCGGCCGGCGATCCCGGCGCTACCTCCGAGACGTCCCTTCTTGGCCCTGGCGCTGGAGCCATTATTCCCACGCACTGGTGGCACCAGCACACGAATCCGTCGGGCGCGTCACCCGACGAGTGGTACTTCCTCTCACAGTTGCCCAGCGATGAGAGCGCTTGTACGAATCCGCCGAGCAGCTTCATCTTCCACTCAGCCGCCATTCCGGTCGCCGACGGTCCGGCGCTGCTGAAGCTCTTCACGACCACGTTCGCGCCCGGAGACTCAACCGCCCAGGCCGGCCCGGAGCTCGCGGAGAGCGTCGTGCTCAGCGGTTCACTGGTAGTCGACGGCGTTGCCTATTCGCGGGGGCAGGCCTTCGCGCGTACCCCTGGCAGCGTGCAGCACATGACCAGCACCGCCGGTGCGAGGCTGCTGACGTACTCGGTTCGCCCTCAGCGAGGCTGATTCCGGCCGAACCGAACCAGGCGCCTCGGCTTGGGCCCGCTAGGCGGTCAGGGGTCGGCCTCGGCCGGCCCTCGACTGCTCATGTGGCCAGGTCCTGGATACGCTGCCCCGTGCTTGGGGGGTACGGGGCCTCTACGATTGAGGTGTGGCGCGCATCCCGAACCTCGGACCACGCGGCGAGGGTTGGGTACTCGTCCAAGTCGTTCTGCTCGTCGCGATCGGCTTCGCTGGCTTGGCGGTCTTGCCGAGCGGTGTGCCGCTCGGACCGATACGGGTCGCCGCGCTGGTGCTGGGCGGCTTGGGGACGGTCGTGGGCGGCATGGTCGCGGTCACGAGCATCCTAGCCCTCGGGTCCAATTTGAGCCCATTTCCGCGGCCTACTGCGGCCAACGAACTGGTCGCGACCGGCGCCTACCGATACCTCCGGCATCCCGTGTACGCCGGGATCGTGCTGGCGGCTATCGGCTGGGGACTGCTGACCGCGTCCCTTCTCGCGATTGCTCTGTCATTCATCCTTCTGTTCTGGTTCGACCTCAAGGCGCGCCGCGAGGAGGCCTGGTTGGCGGCTCGACACCCCTCGTACGAGGCATACCGTGCTCGCACCCGGAAGTTTGTGCCGTTCATCTATTAGGCGATCCCGCTTGCTCGGGCGGCTCGGGACCGGGGTCCCGCCCGGTGCTTCGATGTCCATCGGCGCGATCCAGCCCTGGCCGACCGACACGCTGACAGAAAGCACGCCCTGGATCCTCACACCCGTCGCTGCCGCGACCTCGTCGGCTCGTTTCTTGGCCTCATCGAGCGCCGTGCCGAGGGCGGCGTTCGATCGGTCCGCCTTCGCGAGGCTGCGGACGATCGTCGCCTTCTGGAGGTAGGAGCAGCGGCCCCGATTTGCTAGAATCGCGCCGCTCGCGAGCGGGAGTAACTCAGTTGGCAGAGTGTCTGCTTCCCAAGCAGAATGTCGCGGGTTCGAATCCCGTCTCCCGCTCCACTTCCCCGGTTCTGATCTCAGGGCGACACCCTAACTGCGCGTCCGGCGTCCCGATTGCCTGACGGAATCGCGGGAACCGCACGCCACAACGCTCGCAGCGGTGTGCATGATGTCCGCGCAGTAGGGCCTCGCATACCAACCCGGGCCCGAAATTACGGGGTGCTGCCGGTCCAGCTTCCGCGGCCCGTCACGAGGTCGTAACCCGTTTGACAACTGCCAACATTGTTGCTGCCGAAAAGAATGTCGCGGTAGTTGATCGAACTGCCATACACATACGCGCTGTTCACCTGGACGCCTGCGTCGGCTGAGCGCGCCGCCCACATGGGCGAGGATGCGCTTGTACCACCAACCTGCCACCAGCCCGCCGAGCCCGAATAGGGTGTTGAGTCGTAGACCGGCACGCCCGAGTTGGGGTCCGCATCAAGCGGACACCGGCGGTTACGGCTGAACCAAGACTGCGCAAAGTCCGACGGATGCTGACTCTACCAGTAGTCCGACGAGACGCAAAGCCGCGTGTGTGACATCAACGGTTCAGCGGTTGGGACCGGTCGCCGAGCCGGCGACACCGAGGATCTCAGGGCGACACCCTGACGCGCGCTGTTCGCGTCATGACCGCCGCCCCGCGATTTCGTGGTGAAGGCCCACGCCGTGCTACCGCCCGGCCGCCCGGAAGCTCACGGCGGCCGCCTTGGCCACCACCGCGTCGACCTCCTCTGGGGTCTGTAACACGATCGTCCTGACGTGAACCGACCCGGTCGCGCCGGCGATCAGGGGGGCGGCCGCGGCCGAGACGTTGTCCGGCATGTCGACGAGGACGTAGAAGTCGTCCTTGCCGAAGCCGAAGTAATACGCCTCGAGCTTGCCACCGAGGGCGGTGACGAGGCGCTCGGTCTCTGCTCGCCGCGATGTCCCGCCCTCTTTGAGCAGTCCTTTGGCCCCTTCGGCCGTATACGAGCCGATGACCAGGTACTTACCCATGAGCTTGCTCCTCCCTGGGCGCACGCCCAGTCCGCGCGGGAGGCCGGTCTCGCCATTTGGCCCTGCGCGACGGTCGAGGCGACCGGATTTTGGACGCCGCGCTGGTGGAACCCTCGGCCCCTGCTTTCCTCCCGATCGGCTGACAGTACCATCAGGCGATACTGGTCGGGCTCAAGGTCATCGCCGTCGGCAGTCCCTAGCCACTGCCGGGAGGAATGCGGATGTCGCCGGATCCAGAGACGCTCCGACGGTTCGCCCGGGAGTACACCGCGGCTTGGTGCAGCATGGACCCGACCATCGTCGCCGCGCACTACGCGCCCGAGGGCTCGCTCGCCATCAATGGGGGCCCGCCCGCGGTGGGGCGGGAAGCCATCTCGGCGACGGCTCGGAGCTTCTACACGGCGCTGCCGGACATGCAGGTGTCCCTGGACTACCTGGTCGTCGAGGGCGACCGAATCGAGTATCACTGGACCTTCACCGGCACGAACACCGGGCCGGGCGGGACCGGGAACGTGGTGCGGGTCAGCGGCTACGAGGAATGGACGATCGACGTTGACGGGTTGATCGCGGCCTCATCAGGCCACTACGACCAGGCCGAGTACGACCGTCAACTCGAGCACGGCGTCTGACTACACCGACGAGACCAGGGAGGGCCGGCGTTGGAAGGCCATCAGCGATTGGGTCCAGGACGCCGTCCCCAGGACACTCTAACTACGCCCGATTCGCTTGCGCTTTCACGCTCACGCCACAACGCTCGCGAGTACAGAAGATCCCGTGAGGACATGTCTCAAATCGCTTAACAGGCTCCATGCGGGTCCGCTAGTCTCAGGCGACTGTTCTGGGCACCAGAAACAGGAAAGGCACAGCCTCGGCGGCCGCGACACGCTCCTCTGGTGCGCCTGGCTCGCCTGGTCGAGGTTCCGGGTCATCAGCCCGACGGTCCGACGAGGACGACGTTCTCGGCCCGGGACGGTCGTCAACTGGACGACGAGCCTGCGGTCGTCGATGTCGAGTGGGGCCACCGGGCTCCGCCAGGGCCGCCGCCCCGCCATTCGCCAGCCGACACTCGCAGCCACTTGACCCCGGCCGTACGGCGCTCTACCGTCGGCACAACCAATCAAACGTTCGTTTGACTGCTGGAAGCGCGAGACGCACTGGGTGAGCAGCGAGTCGCCGGCCTTCGCGCCATCGGCAGCTGTCGCGTCGCGGCCGCGCGAGGCGGACCTGCTGGCGACCGCGACGCGCCTCTTCCGGACGCGCGGCTTCCACGCCACGAGCATGCAGGACCTCGGCGCCGCGCTCGGCATGAACCGCGGCAGCCTGTACCACTACATCGTCGGCAAGGATGAGCTCCTCTGGATGGTGCTCACTCGCGCCTTCGACCTGCTCGAGGCGCGAGTGGTCCCGATCCTGGAGTCCGACGCTCCCCCGCTCGAACGGCTGCGTCGCGCGATCCACGAGCACCTGCGGGTGGCGGCCGCCCACGCCGACGAACTCTCCCTCATCCAGATCGAGCTGCGCTCTCTGCCGCCGGACCGACGTACGGAGATGATCGCCCGGCGAGACGCCTACGAGGCGCTCTGGCGAGCCGCCATCGCCGATGGCATGGTGGATGGGTCGCTCCGGGCGTTCGACGTGCGCCTTGCTGGGATCGGGATCCTCTCGGCCTGCAACTGGTTCACCCAGTGGTTCCGGCCCGATGGGCCGCTGGGCGTGGACGAGATCGCTGAGGGTTTCTGTGACCTCTTCCTGACCGGGCTCCGGAAGACCTCGGCATGACGCCGCGATACCCACGGGTCGCCGTGCTCGGGGCAGGGACGATGGGTGCCCAGCTGGCCTGCCTGTTGGCGGGCGCCGGTTCGCGAGTGACGTTGCTCGACGTCGACGCGGGCACCGCCCGAGCCGGGCTCGACCGTGCCGTCGCGCTGCGCCCGTCCCCGCTCTACGCCGCAAACGACCTGGCCCGCATCCGAACGGGCGGCCTCGACGAGCTCGACGCCGCGGTGTCCGCCACGGACTGGGTGATCGAGGCGATCGTGGAGCGCCTCGAGCCGAAGCGCGACCTCCTCGCGCGCGTGGACGCGGCGCTTCCAGCCGACCGCCCCGGACCCGTCGTCACGACGAACACGAGCAGCCTGTCCGTCACGAGCCTCGCCGCCGGCCGATCGGAGGCGTTCCGGCGGCGCTTCTTCGGCAGCCACTTCTTCAACCCGCCGCGCTACGCGCGGCTCCTGGAGCTGGTGCCGCACGCCGAGACCGACGCCGCGACGATGGCCGACGTGGCGGCGTTTGCCTCGCTCCTCCTCGGCAAGGGGGTCGTCGTCGCCAGGGACACGCCCGCCTTCATCGCGAACCGACTGGGCGTACACGGTCTGCTCACGGTGCTCCGCCTGGCGATCGAGCTCGGCGTGGGTCCGGACGAGGTGGACGAACTGACGGGCGAGCTCATCGGCCGACCGAAGAGCGCCACGTTCCGAACCCTCGATCTCGTGGGGATCGATGTCGCGCTGGCGGTCGCCGAGCATTGCCGGGCGACGCTCGACGACGACCCCGACCGCGAGGCGTTCGCACCGCCGCCGATCCTGCGTGACCTGGTTGCGCGCGGCGCCGTCGGCAGCAAGGCCGGGGCGGGCTTCTACCGCCGGGAGGCGGACGGCGAGATCCTCACACTGGACCTCGAAACCGGGGACTACCGCCCGAGACGGCGGGTCGTCTCGCGGGTCGTCGAGGCGGCTCGCGCCGAGACCGACCTGCCGCGCCGCCTGGCGATCCTCCTCCACGGCGGCGATGCCCCCGCCGAGCTGCTGCGCCGGGTCCTCGCCAGTGAGCTGCGGTACGCGGCTCGCGTTGCCCCGGAGGTCGCCGACGACGCCTGGAGCGTCGACGCTGCGATGCGCTGGGGCTTCGGCTGGCAGCTCGGACCCCTCGAGACGATCGACGTCCTCGGCGACGGGGCCCGCGCACTTCTCGACGGCGAGGCCGCTGTCGTGCCGCCGCGCTACCACCTCGACGGCCGGACATGGAGCTTCCGGGCCGCGGCCCTGACGTCGCTCCCGGTGCGCCCCGGCGCGTTCGACCTGCCAGCCGCCCGCCGCGAAGCGCGCTCGAAGGACCTCCCCGGGAACGCTTCGGCAAGCGTCGTCGAGCTCCCGGAGGGGATCCTGGGTGTGGAGCTCCACGGCAAGCTCAACATCATCGGCCTCGACACGCTCGACCTGCTCGGCCGGGCCGTGGCGCTGGCCGCCGAGCGCTGGGACGGGCTGGTCATCGGCACCGACGCGCCCGACTTCAGCGCCGGCGCAAACCTGGCCCTTCTCCTCATCGAGGCCGAGGACGGCGAGTGGGACGAGCTCGACCGGGCCGTGCGCCGCTTCCAGGCGGTGACGAGCGCGCTGCGGTACGCACCGGTGCCGGTGGTCGTCGCGCCGCGGGGCCGGACGCTCGGTGGCGGCACCGAGCTGGTGCTCGCCGCGGCGCGCGTGCAGCCACTGGCCGAGACGTACATCGGGCTGGTGGAGACGGGCATCGGGCTCATTCCCGCCGGCGGCGGATCGACGGCGATGGCGCGACGGGTCGCCGCGTCGGTGCCCCAGGGGGTCCAGGCTGACCTGTTCGCCGCCTTCCAGCACGTGATCACGACGATCGCCACCTCGCGGGTGGCGACGAGCGCCGCGGAGGCCCGGGCGTTGTGGCTGCTCGGCGACGCCGACCAGGTCACGGCCGACCCGGATCGCCAGTGGACCGGTGCCGCACGCACCGCGCGGACCCTCGCAGACGCGGGCTACCGCCCACCGGCGCGACTGCCGATCCCGGTCCTGGGCCGGCGCGGGATCGCCGCCGCCGCGGCCCTCTCATACAACCAGCTCGTCGGCCGGCAGATCAGCGAGCACGATCGGCGGGTCGTCCTCGAGCTGGCTGGGGTGATGAGCGGCGGCGACGTGGCCGAGGGGACGCCCGTCGCCGAGGAGTACCTGCTGGACCTGGAGCGTGAGGCGTTCCTCCGCCTCCTCGGCGAGCGGCTGACCCGCGACCGGATCCGCCACACCCTCAAGACCGGCAAGCCCCTTCGCAACTAGGAGGCCTCGATAGCGATGCGTGACGCGGTCATCGTCTCGGCGGTTCGGACGGCGGTCGGGAAGGCCCCGCGCGGCACGCTGCGCGAGACGCCCCCGGAGGCGCTCGCGATGACCGCCGTCCGCGAGGCGCTGGCGCGCGTCCGCGAGCTCGATCCCGCCGAGGTCGACGACCTCGTGCTCGGCTGTGCCATGCCCGAGGGGGCCCAGGGACTCAACATCGCGCGCCAGGTCGCGATCGGAGCGGGCCTCCCGGACAGCGCCAGCGCGATGACGATCAACCGCTTCTGCGCGTCCGGGCTCCAGGCGCTGGCGCTCGCGAGCGCCGCGATCCAGACGGGAGTCCACGACGTCGTGGTCGCGGGCGGGATGGAGTCGATGAGCTTCGTCCCGATGATCGGCCACCGATTCACCCCTGATCCGTCGCTCGCCGACGCGCGGCCGCAGGTCTACCTCTCGATGGGCCTGACCGCCGAGCGGGTGGCCGAGCGGTACGGGGTGAGTCGTGAAGATCAGGACGCCTGGGGCCTCCGCTCGCATCTCCGTGCCTCGGCCGCACAGCGCGAGGGGCGCTTCCGGGACGAGACCGTCCCCGTCCAGGCGCGCCTCACCGAGGTCGATGGGGACGGGCGTCCGGTCGTGCGGCAGCTGAGCTTCGACGCCGACGAGGGGATCCGCCACGACACCGATGCGGAGCAGATGGCGAGGCTGCGGCCGATCTTCGCGGCCGGCGGGACGGTCACCGCGGGGAACTCGAGTCAGATGAGCGATGGCGCCGCTGCGATGGTCGTGATGACCGCCGAGCGGGCGGCCCAGCTGGGCATCGAGCCGCTTGGCCGGCTGGCCAGCTTTGCGACCGCGGGCGTGGACCCCGAGATCATGGGCATCGGACCGGTCGAGGCGGTTCCCAAGGCGCTCCGCAAGGCCGGCCTCACCCTCGACGACATCGCACTCGTCGAGCTCAACGAGGCGTTCGCGGCGCAGGTCGTCGCCGTCGTTCGCGAGCTCGGCCTCGACGAGGAGCGGACGAACGTCAACGGCGGGGCGATCGCGCTCGGCCACCCGCTCGGGGCGACCGGGGCGAAGCTGACCGCCCAGATCCTGTCCGAGCTCGCGCGCCGGGAGGCGCGCTACGGGCTCGTGACGATGTGCGTCGGCGGCGGGCAGGGTGCCGCCGGGGTCATCGAGTGGCTCGGCGGCCGGCAGCCGGCTGGCCGGACTGGAGGGACGGAATGACGACCGATGTTCGCGAGCGAAGCAGCAGCGTTCCCGGCGGGGCGTTCCTCACCGGGCCGGTCGGGCCGGACGGGATCTTCACGCCGGAGCAGCTCAGCGACGAACAGCGCACGATCCGGGATGCGGTTCTGGCGTTCGTGGACCGCGAGGTCGGCTCCCGGCGGGCAGCGGTCGAGGCGCGCGACTACGCCGCCCACCGCGAGCTCCTCGAGCAGATGGGGCGCGACGGGTTCCTCGGGGTCGACGTGCCGGAAGACTTCGGCGGGGTGGGCCTCGACCGCATCACCTCGGTCGTCGTCAACGACGCGATGGCGCGCGCGGGCTCGTTCGCGGTGACCTACGCGGCCCACACCGGCATCGGCACCCTGCCGACCCTCTTCTTCGGGACCGAAGCCCAGAAGCGGCGCTACCTGCCCGGCCTGGCGGCGGGCACGACGGTCGGAGCGTATGCGTTGACCGAGCCGTCGGCCGGGTCCGACGCGATGGGCATCCGGACGCGGGCGGTGCGCCAGGCCGACGGATCGTGGCGCCTCGATGGCGCGAAGCAGTTCATCACGAACGCTGGGTTCGCCGACCTCTTCACCATCTACGCCAAGATCGACGGGGAACAGTTCAGCGCCTTCCTCGTGGAGCGTGCCACACCTGGGCTCTCGGTCGGCGCCGAGGAGGAGAAGATGGGCCTCCACGGCGCGTCGACGTGCCCGCTGACGCTCGAGGGCGTGGTGGTACCGGCCGAGAACCTCCTCGGCGAGGAGGGCAAGGGCCATCGGGTCGCGTTCAACGTCCTCAACCTCGGACGCTTCAAGCTCGCCGCCGCCTGCCTGGGCGGGATGCGCCCGGCGGTCGGGATCGCGGCCACATACGCCGCGCAGCGGACCGCCTTCGGTCGCCACCTCGCGGACTTCCCGCTCATCGGCGCGAAGCTCGCCGCGATGGCCGCCCGGACGTACGCGGTCGAGTCGGTCGTCTACCGCATCGCCGGGCTCCTGGAGGCCCGCCTCGCCGCGGCCGAGGACGCGACGTCGCCGGACGCGATCCGCGCCGCCCTCGAGGAGTACGCCGTCGAGTGCAGCCTGGCGAAGGTGCTCGCGAGCGAGGAGCTGGGCTTCGTCGTCGACGAGCTCGTGCAGGTCCACGGCGGCTATGGCTACATCGAGGGCTACCCGGCCGCGGCCGCCTATCGCGACGCGAGGATCCATCGGATCTGGGAAGGGACGAACGAGATCAACCGGCTGCTCATCCCGGGCACCCTGCTGAAGCGGGCGATGAGCGGCCGGCTCGAGCTGCTCGGCCCGACCCGGCGTGCGCAGGACGCCTTACTGGGGGCCGAGCTACCGAGCTTCGAGGGACCGCTGGCGGCGGAGCGCGCGGCCGTCGCCGCGACGCGCACCGTGACCCTGCTCCTCGCCGGAGCGGCGGTCCAACGGTACGGGACGCGCCTCGAGGACGAGCAGGAGGTGCTGGCCGGCCTGGCCGACCTGGCGATCGACCTGTTCGCGATGGAGAGCGTCGTCGAGCGCGGCGGAGCGAGCCCCGTTCCGGTGCATGGCGACCTGGCGAGGCTCGTCGTCGCCGAGCGCGCTGCCGCAGTCGAGCAGCGCGCCAGGAGCCTGGCCGCGACGGTGGCCGAGGGAGACGAAGCCCGGACCCTCGTCGCGGGCATCCGCCGCCTGATGCGCGGCGAGCCGGTCGACCGGATCGCGCTCTCTCGGCGGGTGGCCGCCGCGGTGACCGAGCGCGCCGGCTATCCGGTCTGAGAGCCCGAGCCCAGGTTCCGAGGAGGTACGCGATGACCCGCGTCGAACCGACAGCCCCCATTGAACCGACGGCCCCCGTCGAGCGACCCTGGATCGCCCATTACGACACCGGGGTTCCGGTGGAGGTCGAGATCCCGCCGGTCCCGGTCGACGGCCTCCTGCGCCGCAGCGCCGAGTGCACGCCGGACCAAACCGCGCTCATTTTCTTCGGTGCCCGCACCTCGTACTCGCAGCTCGACCGGGCCGTCGATCGCTTCGCCCACGTCCTGCGGAAGATGGGCGTCGAGAAGGGCGACCGCGTCAGCCTCCACCTCCCCACGTCGCCCGCCTTCGTCATCGCCTTCCTGGGCGCGATGCGGACCGGCGCGCTGGCGGTGCCGATGAACCCGCTCCTCGTCGAGCGCGAGCTGGCGATCCTCTTCGCAGAGACGGAACCGAAGGTCTCGGTGACCCTCGACCTCCTCGTTCCGCGGCTGCGGAACGTGGCTGCCACAGGCGGTGCCGGACGGCCCGGCCGCCTCATCGTCAGTGGCATCCAGGACTCGCTCCCCGTGCCGCTCCGGTGGCTCTATCCGCTCAAGGCGCGGCGCGAGGGCCGCTGGAAGCCCCAGCCCCACGGCCCCGAGACGCCCAACCTATTCAGGCTGCTCCGCGAGGCGTCCGCCGCACCGGTCGCGTCAGCCGCCCGCCCCGAGGACGGGGCGGTCCTCCAGCCGACCGGTGGGACGACCGGGACCCCGAAGGCTGCAATGCTCACCCACCGGAACCTCGTCGCCAACGCGTGCCAGACGGCGGCCTGGTTCCCGGCGGTGGGGCGAGGCGAGCCGGCGACCGTCCTCTGCCCGCTGCCCTTCTTCCACATCTACGGACTCACGGTGGACATGAACTACGGGATGCTGACCGGGGCGACGCTTGTCCTGTTGCCTCGCTTCGACCCGGACCAGGTGCTCAAGAGTGCGGCGAGGTACCGCCCGCAGCTCTTCCCGGGCGCCCCGATCATGTATCAGACGCTGGCCCACCACCCGAAGGTCGGCCGGTACGACCTCTCGAGCATCGAGGCCTGCATCAGCGGGGCCGCGCCGCTGCCGCCCGAGGTGCAGCGGGACTTCGAGGCGATCACCCGCGGCCGGGTCTGCGAAGGCTACGGGCTGACCGAGGCGTCACCCGTGACCCACTGCAACCCGATCCAGGGGGGGCGACGCAACGGCACGATCGGACTGCCGTTCCCATCGACCGACGCCCGGATCGTCGATCCGGCGACCGGCGCACCCGTGGTCATCGGCGAGGTCGGCGAGCTCGAAGTCGCCGGGCCGCAGGTCATGGCCGGCTACTGGCGGCGGCCCGAGGAGTCGGCCGCGGTGCTGCGCGACGGCTGGCTGCGGACGGGCGACCTGGCGACGAGGGACGCGGACGGCTATTTCACCATCGTCGACCGCGCCAAGGACCTGATCATCGTCGGCGGCATCAACGTCTACCCCCGCGAGGTCGAAGAGGTGCTCATGAGCCACCACGCCGTGGCAGAAGCCGCGGTCATCGGCGTGCCCCACGAGCACTATGGCGAGGTGCCGTACGCCTTCGTCGTCCTGGTCGAGGGCGCCGTGGCGAGCGCAGAGGAGCTCCGCGGATACTGCCGGGCCAACCTCGCGCGCTTCAAGATCCCGGCGGCGATCGAGTTCCGCACTGCCCTGCCCAAGACGATGATCGGCAAGGTGCTACGCAAAGACTTGCGGGCCGAGCTGGCGAAGTCGAGTCAGCCGATGCCCTAGGCCCCGTACGGCTCGGCGACACCATAACTATTGGTCGTTTGCTCGCGGTTCCACGCTCACGCCACAACGCTCACGAGGCCAGGACTTCCCAAGCAGAATGTCGCGGGTTCGAATCCCGTCTCCCGCTCCAATCCCCGCCGCGAATACGGCGTGTGCCGAGCCGTGATCGCTGCGACGGGCGTCACCGGCTTGCGACTCGCCGATCGACGCCACTGGGTCGAGGGTGCGCGGTTCGAAGTGGTCCAGGTGCTCGCGGAGAAGGGCGCCGTGAGCGCCGAAGCCCGAGTCTACGCGCCAGCCGCGATGGCCTCGTCGCTCGGCCACGGCCCGAAGCTCACGAACTCCGACGACCGGTCCGGGTTGCAGAGAAGCCGAGGACGAGCCGGTCAATGGGTGGCGTCGGTCTACTGCGCCAGCTCCTGCCACCCGGCGACGAACTCCTCCTCATGCCCGGGCTTCAGCGTCCATGTTCCGTTCGTCCAGACCTCGTCCATGCGGGGCGACCCCTGCTTCGTATTTCAGCACGCGGCGGGTTCGTCCACGTGTGCCGACCGGCGGACGCTTCGCCGACCCCAACTGCTACCGTCGGATCATGAACCACGAGACCGACGTGGCGATCGTCGGCGCTCGAGTTGCCGGCTCGGTCACGGCAATCCTCTTGGGACGTGCCGGCTACCGGGTCGCCCTGATTGACAGTACGACGTTCCCAAGCGACACGATCTCGACGCATTTCTTCAGAGGAGCGGGACTTGTCAGCGTCCTCGAGCGATTGGGATTGCTCGACGATGTGCTGGCCCTTGGCTCACCCCGCCTGACTTCCCAGTACAGCTTCCGAAGCGACCAGACGGCCCCATCGGTCGAAGGCCCACAGGATCCTGGTGAGGCGGGCTTCTGCCTGTCCGTTCGGCGGCGACAGCTCGATCAAATCCTCGTTTCGCTGGCCCGGTCGACTCCCGGGGTCGAGATGTGGGAGGCGACGACCGCTCGTTCGCTGCTCCGCGATGGCGACCGGGTGACCGGGCTCGCGGTTGACCGCGATGGGGTCTCGCACGCCCTCGCGGCCCGGCTCGTCGTGGGCGCCGACGGCAGAGGTTCATCCGTCGCCCGGTGGGTCGACGCCGCCGAGGAGCGTCGAGAGACTGCGGCGCGGGCGATGTACTACCGCTACGTGCGCGGCTTCCGTGGGCCTGGCGGCTCGTGGGACGGTCCGGTGTTCTCCTTCCAGGGGGACGAGCTGGCATACGCGTTCCCGAGCGATGACGATGTCACCTGCATCGCACTTTCGATCAACCTGGCTGCGTTTGCCGCCTTCCGCGGCGCAGCCGAATTCCGGTTCTCTGAACGCCTCAGCCGGCATCCGGGTCTGGCCGCGGCCTTCCAGTCCTCCACCGTCGAGGGACGGCTTCTCGGATCCGGGCCCAAGGACGCGGTGGCGCGCAGACCCTTCGGCCCCGGCTGGGCGCTCGTCGGCGACGCTGGCCTCAGCCAGGACCCCTGGACCGGGCTGGGGATGGACAACGCGGGATCACACGCCGTTTTCCTTGCCGAGGCCATCGACGACTGGCTCTCGGAACGATCAACCGAATCTCATGCCTTCGGTGCGTACGGCAGCCGGCGCGATCAGCACGCCATGTCGGGATTCAACGAGACGGCCGAATACGGGAGGGATCTTTCGGTGCTCGGCTGAGCACGCTCCCTCGGAGCGCAATCCTGGAGCGAGCGATGCGGCGGCGCGATGCCGCCGTCGGCGATCTTCGAGTGACGATCGGCGCCGCTGATCCCGCGTGGGACCGTAGCTTGGGTTCTCGCCACGACACCATAACTACCGACGTCTTGCTCGCCCATCCACGCTCACGCCACAACGCTCGCGAGGCCAGAACTTCCCAAGCAGAATGTCCCGGGTTCGAATCCCGTCTCCCGCTCCACTTCACTCATTCTGATCGTACGGCGACGCCCAACCTGTCGGTCGCGATCTCTCGTGCAGCCTCGTCACGACACCATAAGTGCGCTCCATTCGCTCGCCAGTCCAACCGGAGCACTCGTTAGGGCGAGAAGAGCCGGACGCTCGACGCAGGCTAACCAGCTGCTTGTGCGCCTCGTGCCGAGTTCGACGCCCGGATGCGCGTGGTCATGCGATCGGCCGGATTGCAAGCGTCGCGCGGCCCGCATGAGAAGGACGGTTACTTGGGTGGCGCTGAGTGGCTCCCAGCAATGGGTTCGGGCCCGGACCGGAGGACGTGTCCACCTTCGCCGGCTGGCGCGTATTGCACGTCCGGAGAGGAAGCCGTACGGTGTCAACAGAAGGTGACGTCAGTAGTGGCGACGCCCGCCTCTTACCTCGGGTCGTAGCGTGCGAGATGTCGCTGCCCATAAGCAGGAGATCACGATGAGCAGCGTTTCGCGGCTCGATCAGACGAGCTTCAACCCGCCCGGGCCCGGCTCCTGGCTGCTCGACTCCGTGCACGTACCGCGACCGTGGTCGCTGTACCAGGCGGAGATCCACCCACCGAGCCTGGCGGAGGGATATCGCGAGACCGCTCGTCGCTATGGGCTCCTCATGGACACCCTCGACTGGCGGATCGTGAGCGGCTTCGCGTACTTCTCCGTCCCTCCGGCGCCCGACGCTGAAGTGCCCGCGCGCTTCGAGGCGGCGAAGGAGGTTTTCGAGCGCAAGCTGTGGCGCGAGGACATGGCGCGCTGGGAGCACGACGCGAAGCCAGCCTCCATCCAGGCGCACCTTGCACTCCAGGCCGTCGATCCAGTGCTGCTCGGTCGCGACGAGCTCCTCGAGCACCTCGATCAGTGCCGCGAGCAACAGAAGCGCATGATCCGCCAGCACCACTGGTTCAACGGCGGCGCGCTCCTCCCCGTCGGCGACTTCATCGCGCACGTTGCCGAGTGGACCGGCCGTCCTCTCGGGGAGTTCCTTGCCCTCACGCGCGGCTCTGCCCCTGAGTCGGCGGGGTCATTCCCGGAGCTCGACCGGCTTGCCGCGGCAATCCACGAGAGCCCTCGGGCGCGACAGCTGCTCGAGTCGGACGGCGACGCTGCCGACGTTCTCGAGCGGCTCCGCTCCGTGCCCGGCGAGGTCGGCGCGGCGGCCGTGGCCTACCTCGACATCGTCAGCTACCGGCTGCTTGACAGTCTCGACACCGGGGATCCGTACGCTCTCGAGGTGCCCGAGGTCCTTGTCGAGGGTATCCGTCTCGCCGTCGACACCGGCGCCCCGGCATCGAGCGATCCCTCCGGGGAGGAGATCGCACGGGTCAGAGATCTGATTCCGGCGCCGAAGCGCGACGCCTTCGACGTACTGCTCGCCGAGGCGCGCCTCACATCGAGGCTGCGCGACGAGCGCGGCCTCTACAGCGAGGTCTGGGCCGGCGGGATTACTCGCCGGGCGATCCTGGCCGCAGGAGCCAGGCTCGCCGCAGAAGGGCGTCTCCAAGAGCCGGCGCACCTCGTCGAGGCAGGCTACGAAGAGATGCGCTCGATCATCCGCGGCGTCGGCGGGCCGTCGCCCGAGGAGTTGGCTGAGCGGGCTCGCTATCGCAACACTCACCGAGCGAGTGAGGCTCCGCCGTTCCTCGGGCCAGCGCCTGAGCCCCCGCCGCCTCTCGACGGGCTCCCGCCGGCCTCGGCCCGGGCGATGCGCGCAATCGGCTCCGTTATCGAGGCGCTCTTCGTAAGCTCGGCGACAGAGAGCGAGGCGGCGGTCGTGCGCGGAATCGGCGCCAGCCCGGGCGTCTACACGGGAACCGCCCGGCTGGTCGCCGGCCCGGCAGAGTTCGGCCGTCTGAGGCGCGGGGACATCCTCGTTACGGCAACAACCACCGAGTCGTTCAACATCGTGCTTCCGCTGCTCGGCGCGATCGTCACCGATTCCGGTGGCTTGCTCTCGCACGCAGCCATCGTGAGCCGCGAGTACGGGATCCCCGCGGTCGTCGGGTGCCGGGACGCGACCGCTCTGATCGCCGACGGCATGCGGGTGCGCGTGGATGGGACCGCCGGCGAGGCATTCGTGCTCGGTTGATGACGGCGGTTCCACTCGCGGACGCCCATGATGAGCGGGCGTTCGGCGGCAAGGCCGTGCAGCTCGGCGCTGCAATCCGCGCCGAGCTGCCCGTACCTGAGGGCTTCGCCCTCGCCGCCGACCTTGTCGAGGCAGTGGCTCGGGGCGATCGGGCGGCACTGACCGTCGTCGGCGCGGCCTGCAACCGGCTCACCGGCCCCCTCGCGGTGCGCTCGTCGGCCGTCGGGGAGGACTCGGCCGGCGCGAGCTTCGCCGGCCAGCACGCATCGCTCCTCAACGTGCGGGGTGTGACGGCCGTCGTTCAGGCGGTGGGAGCGGTATGGCGCTCGGCGTCGTCGCAGTCGGCACTCGGATACCGCCGACGCGTCGGCGCGCAAGGACAGGTGCGCATGGGCGTGGTCGTCCAGAGGATGGTCGCCGCCGATATCGCCGGTGTGCTGTTCACCCGCGATCCGGTCACCGGCGTCGACGAGCTGGTGGTCGAGGCGAGCTGGGGCCTGGGCGAGGCGATCGTCCAGGGGATGGTGGTCCCAGATCTCTACCGGATCGCGCGCTCTGGCGAGGTACGTCTCCGCAAAGCCGGCTGGAAGCAGGTGGCCATACGGCCCCTAATGGCCGGCGACACAGCCGCGGAGCCGGTCGACCCTGATTTCGTCGAGAAGCTTTGCCTGGCCGATCCGGAACTTCGGGCTCTGTTCGAGCTTGCATCGCGCTGTGAGGACGTCTTCGGCTCAGGACCACACGACATCGAGTGGGCGTTCGAGGCTGGTGCGCTGTACCTGCTCCAGCGGCGACCTGTCACGGGATCGACCGCGGCGGACGCGGTGTCGCCCTCGATCTTGCAGTAAGCGGACGCCCTGGAGAGGACCCTTCGATCGAGCGTCCCAGAGTTTTCCCCCGAGGCGTTCTCGTCCCAGCACGGCGGACTCAAGTCGGAGTCTCCCCTGCGGAAAGTGGGCTGGTTCGCTTCCGAGCGACTCGTTCTCCAAGGTTCGGAGGCGAGCTGGAGACAACCGCATTCGTGCAGGTTGCGACATGAGTCGTGCAGCCTACTCACGACACCCTAACTACGCCCGATTCGCTGGCCCTTTCACGCTCATGCCACTACGCTCACGAGCTCAGGACTTCCCAAGCAGAATGTCGCGGGTTCGAATCCCGTCTCCCGCTCCACTCCCTCAGCCTCATCTCAGCGCGACACTCAGCGACGCAAAAGGCAACCGCTCTGCGCCGTGCAAGACGCCCAGTCGCTTGCAGGACGAGGCCCGGGCTTCCCGCGTCCACCGTGAAGGGGCACTCCCGAGATCGGGCAAGGCTCTGGACTTCGCGGCATGCCAGCTAATCAGTGAAGCCAGGTCAGCATCTCGGCCCAGTGCGGGATCGTTAGCAGATGCCCCGAATCCTCGAACGTCACAAGCGTGGCTCGCGGGATGGAGGCAACGAAATAGTCGGCCGCTTGGTGGACCAAGGGGTCATCGGCTTGGCCAACCCACACACAGACGTCCTGGGAAACATCTGCAACGGAGAAACCCCACGGCTCGA
This sequence comes from Candidatus Limnocylindrales bacterium, assembly GCA_036741375.1. GTDB lineage: Bacteria > Chloroflexota > Limnocylindria > Limnocylindrales > CSP1-4 > UBA5189. The sequence continues at coordinate 2,643 of DAINSJ010000004.1, read as the reverse complement.
ACTTGGCGATCAAGTCGGCAACGTACCCGATCGAACCCTGACGAGCCCCCTCCCGCATCCATTCGATCATCGTCTGACGCACGTTCGGCTGGGCCAGGAGCGCCTCGTCGGGGCCGTCCCATCCGTCCGCAAACGTCGACGCGGGATCGTCCGCGTACCACTGGCAGCGCTTCGTGATCCCCTCAATGGCTGCGGCGCGATCACGCCGCAGCAGATCGCTTAGGGATCGCTCCTTCGCGCTGAACCCATCGGGGAGCTCATCAAGCGGCCCCTTGCTAGCCGCCAGACCGACGGAGGTGACGACCGCCGGTGTGCGGACGGCGCAGGCGAGGGCGTAGGGACCGCCCCCCGACCAGCCGACGACCGGACACGGCGGCAGGCCGAGCAAATGATGGAGCGCTGCGTAGTCGTCGGCCCAACTCAGGAGTGAGAAGTCCGGATCAGGATCTGAGCGGCCGTACCCGGGTCGATCGATGGTGATCAGCCGGACGCCGAGCGCCTCGGTCGCGTCTGCGTCGGGGCATAGAAGCCGTGAGCCCCCCGGCGTGCCGAGGAAGAGGACGACCGGCCGTCCGGCCGGATCGCCCCACTCGGCGTAGGCGAGCGCCCTGCCATCGCGGAGCGTGACCACACTGTCGGACTGAGGGACGACAGTGACTCGAGCCATTGCCCCCCTGCCAGCGGACCGGCGAGGGCGACGGTCGGTCGCGTCGAATACCGGCGTGGGATCAGGGTACAGCTACCCGCCCTGGGCCCTCGCATTTAACCTTCCAGCTGCAGGTCGGGCAACACATGAGGCTTGCCTGAGGGCTTCCATCCCGTCCCGATCACCACACGATAACTACGCGAGGTTCGCTCGCCTCGCCACGCTCACGCTACAACGCTCACGAGCTCAGGACTTCCCAAGCAGAGTGTCGCGCGATTCGATTCGCGCCGATCATTGTCAGGGCTGGTCATCCGGTGGGGGCGCCCTCGTCACCACCTGCGTCCAGAACCTCACGGCCGCGTCCTCATACAGCAGGCCCATCGCCAACGTTTCGCCCCGCCAGTGCTCGACCGTTCGCTGGCCCCGGGCGGATCGACCGGGCAACCGCTCGAGACCCGCGTCCTGCTGGTACGTGGCGAGCTTCGCCCGATGAATCGCCAGCTGCTCCGTGGCGAGCCGAGTCCTGGCCTCCGCGGAGGCCAGATCGGCAAAGAAGAGCTGGAGGAGGCCGGGGTCGCGCAACTCGGTCCGTGAGCCCGATGGACGGTCGAGCCACGAACCCAGGGCGGATGACCCCGTCTCAGTGATCGCGAACACGCGCCGACGCCGGCCCTCGGCCTCGCGCGTCTCGGTCACGAGGCCGAGGCCCGCCAGCCGAGGTGGTTCTGTGTACAGGAGCGTGTGCGGAAACGACCAGAAGTTCCCGAGCGTCGCCTGAACGTGACGCTCCAGCTCGTACGGCGTCGAGGGTCCCTCGCGGGCGAGCAGGCCCAGGACCAGATATGAGGTCGGCGTCAGGCGGTCGGTTGACATACTTCGTACCGTACCATACACTTCGAACTATTCCGCACCAGTACGCAAGCGACCAGTCGCCGGGGAAATTCACACCCGGTGGGCGCCGACGAGGAGCTCAGCTCTGGACCCGCCACGGCGGTGCGGACACACGAAGGGTGGCTCCATTCATGACCGCAGACATCAAGCTGACCGCCGAGCGGATCCCGCTCGAAGTCCTCAACAACGGCAACTTCGGCCTCGTGGACGAGCTGATGACGACCGACTTCATCGACCACTCCCCCCAGCCGGGCGTGGCCCCGACGCGCGAAGGCCTGAAGCAGAGCCTGATGGCTCTCAAGGCCGCGTTCCCGGATCTTCACTACACGATCGAGGGATCTACTGCGTGTGGCGACGAGATCGTTCATCGCCTCAAGGCGACCGGCACGATGACCGGTGAGTTCATGGGCATTGCCCCAACCGGCAAGCCCGCGACGTGGACCGAGATCCACATCGGTCGTGGCGTCAATGGACGCCTGACCGAGCACTGGGCCCTCATCGATCAGCTGGGCATGCTCGTCCAGCTCGGCATCGTCGGCGCGCCTGGACGGGTCCCCGTCACGGTCTAGCCGTCACGCACGACATCGCAACGAAGGCCCCGGCGGCGACGCCGGGGCCTTATTCCGTGCCCCTGCGACCGGCTTCACGGCTCGCCTGATCCGCGGAGTGCCGCCCGCACGGGCGTCGCTCGGCTCGCGGGGCAACAGGCGGGCGCGATCGTCAGCCGACGATCACCAGCGGTTGAAGTCCGGACAGGGGGCCGTCCGGCCTCGGTCGCGCCAGCTCGGGTTCCGGGCCGCGGCCCGCGTCACGAGCGGCGAGCTCCGCCTCCAGCAGGGCCACCAATGTCGGAATGCCGGACTCCAGCGCGGCGCCATAGGCCGGTCCGATGTGCTCCATCAGCCCCTTCTCCCGGCGGGTCTTCGGCGCCGCGAACCGGAGATGGATGATGGTGCCCGTCGTGACCGGCTCAAGCTCGATGGTGTGGAGCACTTTCACCGGTCCGCTCGGGGTCGCGAGGATCGTCCGGTCGGTGACGTAGTCGTAGGGACGCCAGTCGAGGATCTCCTCGATGACGGCGTCCTTGCCGTGCATGCAGTGGTTGG
>DAINSJ010000003.1:0-27749 GCA_036741375.1 Candidatus Limnocylindrales bacterium | reverse complement strand
GCGCCTCGCGGCTCGAGCCAACCAGCCCGCGTCATGCGACCAAGCTCGGCTCGGGCAGCGGGCATGGATCGATCAGTGAGTACTGCGAGGGAAGCGGTTCGCAGCCGACCGACACGGGCGGCCAGGAGTTGCGGTGCCCACCCGAGCGGCTCGCCGGCATCAGCGAGTGCGGTTACCAGGACCCCGATATCCGTCGGTAGCGCGTCGAGGATTCGGTTCCGCGCCAGCAGCCGGTCGAGTGAGATCCGCGTGTAGTAGTCGAGCCATTCCGTGACGGGGTGGTTGTCGGGATCGTAGGTCGGACCGAGTGTCGTCCGAAGAGCATCGACGTACTCGTTTCGGTTGCGGCGGAGGTATGACTCGATGCTGATGAGCTCAGGCGACCGAATGCCGTCTCGAACGAGCTCCATCGCGGCGAGGATCCGAGCCGTCCGGCCGTTGCCGTCGTTGAACGGATGAATGGCAATGATGTTGAGATGGAGCAGGGCCGACCGAACGAGCGGCGGTGTTCGATCCGCGCCCAGTAGCCACTCGATCATCTCGTCCATGAGGTCCTGGACGACGAGAGGGCTCGGTCCCGTGAATATCCCGACGAACACGTCTTCGCCTGGCCCCCGATAGTTGCCGTGGGTGTCTCGCGGGAGTCCCTCCATGATGTTGGCGTTGATGAGGTGGATCACCTCATGCGACCAAGCGAACCCCGGACGGGCTGCGGCATCGCGAGCAAGGTTCAGGGCACGGTTGTAGTTCTCGACCTCGCGAATGTGGTCGGCGTTGGCGTCCACCGCCGCGCCGGCCAACACCTCCTCGACCTGCCCCGGCGCCAGAGGGTTGCCTTCAATTCCCGTGCTGCCTGAGATCGCGGCATCGCGGGCCGCTGGCCAGACTGCGAGCATTCGCCAACTGCCGGGTCGGAGGTCGGCATCGCGACGGGCGGCGTTCTCCCACCGGGCGAGCCGTTCCCGAACCGCCATGTTGGGCCTGTAGGTCAGATGGAGAGTCATTCGCTTGATGCACGAGCGGTTTCTATCGAGACGATGATAGAACCAATTCGCTCGCCACACAAGCGGTTCCTTGGCGCGCCCGACAGGATTCAGGCGTGCTGGTACCCACTCGGGATCCAAGCTGATTCCGATTGAAGGAGCCGACAGTTGGGGTGCCGCGGAGCGGAGCAGCGCGTAGGACACTGGAGAGACATCCCGGCCGCGTTTTCCTGACGAAGAGGAGCCGTTTTCCTAACTCGACGAACCGGAAGTTGAGACCGACGCGATCGGCGAAGTTTTCGACCGAGGCCGAACCGATGACCGAGTCCGTTTCACGCGGGGTCGGGACGTCGAATTCGCGCGGTTAGGAAGCCTGCATGGCAGGAGCGCAACGGGCCGCTCAAATCCCACCACTCCACGGGGCACGACGGCGTCCCGTCGCTGGCTCCTTCACGACGGCGGCCGACCTTGCGGCCTATCCGCGGATCGGAAACCCACCCTGCACGGTGACCCGCGTGCATCCAACCCGAAGGCGGCCGGATCAGGCTGAGAGCTGGTGCTCAGCTGATCCCGGCCAGCCGGATGAGGATGAGCGAGGAGATCGAGAGGAGACCGGCGACAGCGAAACCGAGGAGCATCGGGCGTGGGCCACGCCGGGCGAGGGCCGGGATCGAGACGTTGAGCCCGACGGCAGCAAGGACGACGACGATGAGGAACTTCGAGGCCGCCTCCGCGAGATGGCGGACGATGTCGGGGACGAGCCCCGCCGTGTTGGCCACTGCGAGGAGGACGAACAGGACGACGAACCAGGGCATCGCCGCGAGGACGAGCTGGCGGATCGGCGGTCGCGGCCCCGCGCCGGAGTCACGGACCGCCGCACCGACCCCATAGGCCACGGCGAGCGGGACGAGCAGAACGGTCCGGGTCAGCTTGACGATCGTTGCGACGGTCGCGGCCGCGGTGCCGTAGAGGAAGCCGGTCGCCACGACCGCCGCCGTGTCGTTGACAGCGGTGCCGGCCCACGTCCCGAACGGCAGCGGCCCGAGTCCCAGGGCGTGCCCGATGAACGGATACGCCGCGACGGCGAGGAGGTTGAACGCGAAGATCGTCGTGATCGCGTAGGCGATCTCGTCGTCGTCGGCTCGGATGAGTGGTCCGACGGTGACGATCGCCGTGCCGCCGCAGATCGCGGTCCCGGCCCCGATGAGCGCCGCGGTTCGCGTCGTCACGCCGAACAGGCGACCCAGGCCGAAGGCGAACCCGAGCGCGATCGCGACGCAGGCGAGGACGATCGCGAGCGTCGACGCGCCGGTCGCGATCACCGCCCCGAAGCTCAGGGTCGCGCCGAGAAGGACGATCGCCGACCGAAGGACCCAGCGGAGGACGAACCGCACGCCGGGCTGGATCGTCATCACGGCGACGGCGCCGTGATGACGGATGGCGACGCCGGCTGCGAGGGCGAGGATCACCCCTGGCAAGGGCGGGATCGCCAGTTCCACGAGCCGCGCGGGGATCGCGATCGCGACGGCAAGGCCGACGCCGGCGATGGCGGGCGACCGCAAGCGGACGACGGGGCGGAACGGGGCGAACCGATCGGATATCGACATCACGTGACCTTACAGCCGACCTCGCCAAAGGACCAGACAGAGGTATTGACGCATCCAATAACCTCAGAGGATTGTCGGATTCACGCCCGTCCGGCAGGCCCATCAGGAACGCGCCCGGGCTCGGTGACTCGGGCGGCCGCGCGATCGACGTCCATGCCGCGGGCGAGGAGGACCTCGCGGACCAGCGCCGGAAGCGAGCCTTCGGCGGCGATCGCGTCGGGTTCATGCACGGTCACGTCGTCCGGCAGCCCGCCGCAGGCCGTGGTCGCCAGCGGCTCGATCTCCGCGCGACGTCCGATCACGTGGACCTCGCACACGCCGGCGGCGCGGAGCCGCCACGCGGCTTCGACGACGCGGCGGTCCTCGCCCTCCGGGAAGACGACCCGCCCGCCCCGCCGGCGCGCGGCGTCGAACCAGCCGTCGATGAGTCCTGCCGCCGCATCCGAGCGGATCACGTGAGGCTCCTCGCGCCGGAACAACGGGCCCGTCCACGTTGGCCGGGGCGTTGCCGTGGTGACAACTATTATGGCAAGATGGCAACGCGAGGCCGACACTACGGCGCAGCGGACGCGGGTGCCAAGGTCTCCCGGCGGCAGCGGAGGGCTCGATGACGGCCCAGGACAGGACCGACGCGTGGGAGGGCGGCGACGCCGCCCGACGATATACCGGCGCGCTCGCGAAGGCCGCGGACCTTCTCGCCGCCCTGGAGGCCGAGACGTGGCTGGGTGCCTCCGAGTTCGCCGACCGCCTCGGTATCGACCGGAGCACCGCCTACCGGCTCGCACGCGCGCTGACCGAGCTCGGCTGGCTGCGCCAGGATCCCAAGACGAAGCGCTATCGCCTGGGCCTGCGGTTGTGGGAGCTCGGCGTGCGGGCGATCGCCGACCTGGACGTCCGCCGGATAGCCCTTCCCCACATGCGCGGCATCGTTGAGGAGACCGGCGAGAGCTGCGACCTGGCGATCCTCGACGGCGCCGACATCGTCTACGTCGAGAAGGTCGACGGGACCCACGAGGTGCGCGCTTACACGCAGATCGGCTTGCGGGTCCCCGCCCACGCGGTCGCGATGGGCAAGGCCCTCATGGCGCGGATGTCGCCCGAGGAGCGCGCCCGCCGGCTGCGACTTCCGCTCGCGAAGTTCACGCCCCTGACCGCCACGACCCTCGAGGAGTTCAACCGCCGCTGCGACGAGGTCCTCCGCGTCGGATACGCAGTGAACGTCGGCGAGCACAACCCCGAGGCCGGGGGCCTCGCCGTGCCGATCCTCGATCGCCGCGGCGAGACGATCGCGGCGGTCGGTGTCAACGTCCCGGCCAGCCGGGTGACGGCCGACAACATCGCTCAACTCGGCCTGGTGCTGATCGCCGCCGGCGACGCGATCTCCCGCGAGTGCGCGTTCGTCGCCTAACCGGGCACGGCCCCCGGAGCGGCGAGGTTTCGCCCGTCCCACCGCCAGCTCGCGAGCCCGAGCACCGAGGCGATCGTCGGGGCCCAGTCGGCGAGGTGCGGCCGGCCAGCGCCGACCGAACCGGCGATCCTCCGAACGCTCGGGTGACCTCCGCCCACGATCGCGAGCGTGCACGCCGTGCCCGGACCGCCGTGCGTCCCGCGAGCGGGCAGGCCCGCGCCGGCGAAGACTCGGCCGGCCACCGCGTAGACGAGCACGAGACCGGTCCCGTCGGCCTCGGCGCCGGCGATCGCGGCTGCGCCCGCAAGCGAGGACCGGATCGCGCGCTCGTCCACCCCGTCCGCCGGGAGCACGATCGCAGTGCCGCCGTCGGCGATAGCGGCTCGTGCCAGCCCGTCAAGCGGACCCCCGTCGACGAGCCGGATCGGCGGTCCGTCGCTGACTGCTTCCATGTCGTGGTCCGAGGTGATGACGAGCAGGGTCCTCGGCCAGTCCTCGCGGAGCGCGTCGAGCACCTCGGCGACGAGAGCGTCCGTCGCCGCGACGCAGGCGAGCGTGGCCGAGTGGTCTGGGCCCAGCTCGTGCCCGAGCGTGTCCGCTTCGTTGAGATGCCCGAACACGAAGTCCAGGTCGGCATGGGCCACAGCCGCGAGGAGATGCGGGCGGACGGCCTCGTTCGTCGGATAGCGGTGGGCGTCGACGGGCGTTCCGGACGGCACGACGCTGTCCGGCGGCCACTTGACGTCGGCCGTCGCCAGTCGGAGGACCCCGCCGAGCAGGTGATCGCCGTGGATCGCGGCCGAGCGGAGGCCGGCGGCCCTGCATGCGCCCAGGAGCGTCGGCCCTCGGACCGTCTGCTCGCCGCCCCAGCCCGGGACCGCCCCGGGCCGCGGCCCGGTGACGCGTACCCCGTGGCGGGCTGGCAGGCAGCCGGTCAGGAGGGTCGCGAAACCCGGATAGGTCGACGACGGGAGCGCGCTGACACCGTGGGTGGCCGGCCGACCCTGCGCCGCGGCAAGGCGCCAGAGGGTTGGCGTGACCTCCGGCGAAAGCGCGCGCAATGGGAACCCGTCGAGCCCGAGCAGGATGACCCTCGGCCGCTTCCCGGCCGCAGGGCTCATGTCGCCGGGAAGGCCCGGATGTGGGACGGGTCGATGCGGAAGCGTAACGGGGCTCCGGTCTCGAACGCGGCGGCCAGCCGGCTCGGCAGGTCGGCGTACAGCCGGACGGCCCGGCCATCCGCGTCGGCCACCAAGTACAGGCGGGTCGTGGAGCCAAGGAAGATCTTGACCTCGAGCGTCGCGGGGTGACCGGCCCCGTCCGCGCTGATCGCCACGTCCTCGGGTCGGAAGAAGACGACCGCGAAGCCTCCGGCGTCGGCCGGCGCCGGCAGGTCGAAGGCGTTGCCGAGGACGATCCGGCCGTTCCGGACGGGCAGCTCGAGGGCATTGCGACTGCCGACGAAGGTCGCCGAGAAGCGGCTCGCCGGCTCGTCGTAGAGGACGGGCGGCGTCGCCAGCTGCTCGATCCGGCCGTGGTTCATGACCGCGACGCGGTCGGCGATCGCCATCGCCTCCGACTGATCGTGGGTGACGTAGATGGCGGTTGTCTTGACCATCTGCTGGACGCGCCGGATCTCGTCGCGCAGGCGTGTCCTGACGACCGCGTCGAGCGCCGACAGCGGCTCGTCGAGCAGGAGTACGTCCGGCCGAGGGGCGAGCGCCCGGGCCAACGCAGCTCGCTGCGCCTGGCCGCCGCTGATCTGGTTGGGATAGCGGTCGGCGAGCGGCATGAGGGCGACGAGCTCCAGCAGCTCGTTCACGCGCGAGAGGATCTCGGTGGCCTTCTGCCGGCGGACCTCCAGGGGGAAGGCGATGTTCTCGCGGACCGTCATGTTCGGGAAGAGGGCGTAGGACTGGAAGACCATCCCGATCGGCCGCTCGCGCGTCGGCACGTGCGTCACGTCCCGGTCGGCGATCAGGATCCGGCCGCTGTCCGGCCGCTCCAGTCCGGCCACGGAGCGGAGTAGCGTGGTCTTCCCGCAGCCGGAGGGGCCGAGGAGGGCGACCAGCTCACCCGGCGCCACGTTCAGCGACACGTCGTCGAGAGCCTGGACCTGACCGAAGCGCTTGCTGAGGCCCTCGAGGGCGATCCCGCTCATGGCTTCTCTCGCCGAAGGGTCTCGGCGGTGATCAGAGCCTGGATGACGCGTCCGCGGTTGAAGTACACGACCCCGGCCGACAGGACGAAGAGGATTACAAACGTGACGAACGTCGTCACCGCGAGCTCATCGAGGCGCCCGACGGTCGCCTGGAGCGCGTCGGCCTGAAAGAGCGGCACGGTCTCGAACCCGCCGCCCGCGAGGAGCTGGACCATCGCGAACTCGCCAAGGCTCGTGGCGAAGACGAGGATCCCGCCCGCCACCAGACCCGGCGTGATGTTCGGGGCCACCACCCGCCGAATGATCTGGACCGACGTCGCGCCGCACGTCTCCGCCGCCTCCGAGAGCCCCTCGACGTCGGCCGCGGCCATCGCCCCATCCACCGCCCAGTACAGGAACGGGAAGGCGATCGCTGCGTGTCCGAATGCGAGCAGGAATGGCGTGTTGATGAGCTTGGCGGTGATGGGGCCCGTCGGGCCGTTCCCGAAGAGGGTCAGGATTCCGAACGCCACCACGAGGTAGGGCAGCGCGAACGGGATCGCCGCCGCGACCTCGAGGACAGGCCTGATGCGCCGGTTGCGCACTCGCGACCAATACACTGCGGGGACCACGAGCAGGATGTCGAGGACGACGGCCGCCGTCGCCAGGCCGATCGATCGGAGGAACGCCGCGACGATCCGCGGGTTCGCGAACGTGACCTGCCAGTGCGTCAAGGTGTAGCCGTCGGGCAGGATGTGCTGGGTCCAGCGCGTCGCGAGCGAATAGAGCAGGACCGCGACGACGGGCAGAATGAGATAGGCGAACAACGCACCGAAGAGCACCACGAGCCCGAGCCGGCCGAGCGGCCCACGACGGATCATCAGAACCACTTCAGGGCGCGGCGGAGGAGCGCGCGGTAGGCGACGAGCGCCACGATGGCGATCGCCATCAGGACCACCACGAGGACGTACGCACGCCAGGTTGTGAAGACATCGAACTCGATCGTGAGGCCGACCGTGAGCGTGATCAACGGGAAGGGTTCCTGCGCGCCGCGGCCGGCAAAGGCGTAGGCGAGGCTGTAGATGCCGACCGACCAGGTGAAGATGAGCAACCAGCCGGAGGCGATGAACGGCGCCAGCAGCGGCAGGCCGATCCGCCGCCAGAAGGTGGTCCGGGTCGCGGCAGCGACCTGGGCGGCCTCCCACCAGTCCTCCCGGATGATCCCCATGGCCGGGATCGTGAGGAGCACGAACAGGGGGATGTTGGTGTATTCGTAGCCCATCAGCAGACCCACGAACGTGGCCGGTGCCGGCGGCCGCCAGTCGAGGCCGAGCGCTTGCATGGCGATGGTGAGCATGCCGAACGTGCCGAGCGTCGCGATGAACGCGAACGCCAAGCCGATGCCGCCGATGTTGGCGCCCACGTTGAGGAGGGCGAGCCAGAACGATCGCGAGACGGGGACCATGCGGCTGATGAGCCAGGCGACCGGAGCGCCGATCAGGGTCGACACGGTGGCCGAGCTGACCGAGAGGGCGAGCGTGTTGATGATCGACTGCTGTTCGTGCCGCGACGAAAGCGTGTCGATCCAGTTCTGGAAGGTGAACGCGCCGTCCCGGAAGAAGCTCCCAGCGACGATCCAGAGAACGGGCGCGATCAGCAGGACGAGGACGACCGCGATGAGCGGGAGCGCCGGTCCCCAGTCCGCGAAGAAGCGAGAGAGGCGGGGTGGACGTGCCGCCGCCCGGGGAAGACCCGCGGCGGCGGCCGATTCTGAGGTTGACATGGCCATCCCGGGTCCCGAACGGAGCCTCCGGCCGAGCTTACTGGCCGGCGACCTGCTTGTTCCAGGTGTCGGCGAGGACCGACGGCGCGATCTTAGTCTGGTCGATTCGCTTGACGTTGGCGTACTCGGAGTCCGGCAGCCAGTTCGCCTTCGCGTCGGCAGGCAGCTGGAGGTCGCCGAGGACGTACCGCAGTGGTCGGGCGCCGAACTTGGCCATCACGGTCTGCCCCTCGTCGGAGAGGACCCAGTCCAAGAACAACTTCGCGACGTCCATCTGCGCCGTGTTGTAGACGTTGAGCATCAGCCCGGACCCCGTATAGACGGAGCCGTCGGACGGGATGTACACGTCGGCGTTGATGCCCTTGGCCTTGAGCTGGGCGAGGATGGCCAGGTTGTTGAAGTCGTACTTCAGGATGATCGGGATCTCGCCCTTCTCGGCGGATGCCTCGTTGCCCTGATCGGCGGCCAGGTTCGGCAGGATCTTCTTGGCGAGCGCCACACCCGGCCCGAAGTCCGTCTCCGTGCCGCCCTGGGTGATGTTCCAGGCCGTGAAGATCGAGTCGGCCTGACCGGACGTCCCGACCTTCGGCATGCCGATGAGACCCTTGTACTTCGGATCGGCGAGGTCGGTCCAGGCCTTCGGCGCGTCGAGGCCCTTGGCCTTCAGCGCGTCGAGGTTGACGAGGATGCACGGTACGCCGAAGAACGTGCCGACCCAGCCGCCCTTGGCGGCCTTGTACTGCGCGGGCAGCTTCGCGGCGCTCGGCGGCAGGTACTCCGGGATCACGCCCGCGGCCTCGGCAACCGGCCCATAGGCGATCCCGATGTCCGAGAAGATCGCGGCCGGGTTGTTCTTCTCGGCGGTGTACTTCTGGATTTCCTCGCCCGAGGTCATGTCGGTGTCGGTGTGCGTGCAGCCCGCGATCTGGTACTTCGCGCAGAACTGCTTGAGCGATCCGCCGTAGTTCGCCCAGTCATCGGGCAGGCCGTACGTGATCAGCCCGGCTCCTTCGGACTTGGCCTTGTTCGCATCTGGGGCCGCCTTCCAGTCGCCGCCGCCGCCGCTGGTACACGCGCCCAGCGCAACGACCGCTGCGGCCGCGACGGCCATGATTCCCCGTACGCGTAGGTTCACCCTGGCTCCTCCTTCACGATCGCGGCCCTGCCAGCGGCGACAAACGGCCAGCACCCGCACGGCTCCACACCCCCATGCGGGCACCTATGGTGCTCCTTTTTGCCGCTGGCCCGTTGTCTGCATATGTTGCCGTGGTGACAACCGGTATGGCAATATGGCAACGCGAGAGCGACGGTAGCGCGCGTTGATGGGGGTGTCAAGGGGCGACCTAGCCTTTGCGGGCGACCGAGCCTTGCCGCAGGGTGGCCTCGACGTCCGAGGGGCCGGCCTGGACATCGCCGTCGCGGATCGCTCTTGCATGATCGGCCGCCGGTGGTCTATCCTTTTCCCAACTTGTATGGACAACTTCGCCGGTCCCGAGCTCCCGCGTCACGCCCGTATCGCGGCCGACCTGCGGCGCGCGATCGGCTCGGGCGAGCTCGCCGTGGGTGAGCGGCTGCCGCCGGAATTCGAGCTCATGGGCCGCTACGACGTCGCCCGCGGCACGGTCCGCCAGGCGCTGGCCGCGCTGCGTACGGAGGGGCTGGTCGCGGGCGGGCGCGGCGCGCCGCCACAGGTGCGGGCTGCGCGCCTCAGCCAGCCGTTCACCGAGTTGGTGAGCTTCTCAGCCTGGCTCAGGTCGATCGGCCGGGTCCCGTCGGGCCGGGTCATGGAATGGCGGATCCAGCCGGCCGATCGACGGGTCGCCACCGCGCTGGGCATCGATCCGGGCTCGGCGGTGTATGGACTCGTCCGCGTTCGGCTGGCCGACGGAGAGCCGGTCATGATCGAGCGCACGGCGTTTCCGCTGGAGATCGGCCAGCTGGTGGGCGAAGTGGATCTCGAGGCCGGTTCGATCTTCGCCTCCCTTGCCGAGCGCGGGATCGTCTTCGATCGAGCGCGCCAGGAGATCGACGCAGTCGGCGCATCCGCCGCTGACGCCCGGTTCCTGGGGTGTCCGACGCGCGGGCCGCTGCTGCGCGTCCGGCGAACCTCCTATTCGCCGGCGGGCCGACCTCTCGAGTCGTCCGAGGACCGTTATCTGGCCGAGCGCGTGACGCTCACGATCGATCATTCGGCGGCCGAGTCGAGCCTCGTTCGTCACCTGCCGGCGACCGGCACCGACTGATGCCGCACGCCGACAGCGCCGCAACGGCCCGGGCCTGGGCGACCGATCGGTCGATTGACCTGTGGGCGATGTTCGAAGCCGATCTCGAGGTGCCGACGATCAATGCCCTGGCTCCGGCGCTGGCGAGCATTCGGGCGGACGGCGCCAGGCTGGCGCTGGTGACGACGACGGGCGGCGCAGCCCGAGCCGGTGTGGGTGATCGGCCTGGCCTCGGCGAGTGGGCCGACCTCGTCGTGGCCGGACCCGATGCTCCCCTGCCGTTCGGCCTGTTCGCGGCGCTGGAGGCCGCCGGGGTCGCCGATGCCCGCCGGCTCGGTGTCATCGGCCGCTCGCTCGCGGCGCTCGACGCCGCCCATCGGGCCGGAGCCGGAGCGATCGTCGGGCTGGTCGCCGATAGCTCGGCGGAGTCTCGTCGGGCGCTCCTGGACGGGCAGCCCGACGCGATCGTGGATGCAGCTGGCCTCGGGGCCCTCGACGCGGACCGCTACGGGACGCATCGGACGAACCGCCAGTACGTGCTACTGAATCCTGGCCCGGCGGTGACCTCGGATCGCGTCCATCGGGCGATTGCGGGCCCGGATCTCTGTCACCGCGAGCCGGAGTACGTCGCGTTGTTCAGCTCGGTCCGGCGCAAGCTCCTGGCCGTCGGCGGCGTGGCCGACGATTGGGCGGTGGTGTTGGTCGCGGGCTCTGGGACGGCGGCGCTCGAAGCGATGACGGGTGCGTTCGTCCGGCCCGGCCGTCGACTCCTCGTCTGTCGCAACGGGATCTACGGCGATCGGATCGCCACGATCGCGGAGCGTCTCGGGATCGACATCGTCTCGGTCAGCGCGGCCGACACGGAGCCGATCGATCCGGCGGCCGTCGGGCGTGCCCTCGACGCGGACGCCTTGATCGACGCGGTCGCGGTCATCCACCACGAGACCACGACGGGCTTGCTCAACCCGGTCCACGAGATCGGCGATCTCGCCGACGCGCGCGGCGTGCGGGTACTCGTCGACGCGATCAGCTCATTCGGAGCGGAGGATCTGCGGCTGGTTGGCGGCGGGATCGACGTGGTGGCGGGGACCTCGAACAAGTGCCTCCACGGCCTGCCCGGTGTCGCCTTCCTGCTCGTGTCGCCGCGGGCCCAGGCTCGGGCAGTCGAGGTCCCGCCGCGCTCCCTCTACTTCGACGTTCCCAACTACCTGCGAGCACAGGCGAAGCAGACCGTGCCGTTCACGCCTTCGATTCCCGCGACCTATGCCCTCGATGCCGCCCTCGATGAGCTCGTCGACGAGGGGCTCGAGCATCGCAAGGCGCACTACCGCGAGCGGATGGCCTACCTTGACGCGGCGCTCGCACGGCTCGGGCTCGAGCCGATCGTCCCGCCCGCGCATCGATCGGGATCGGTCCGCAGCCTGCCACTCCCGGCCGGCGTCACGTACGCCGCGCTCCACGACGCCGTGAAGCTCGACGGCTACGTCATCTACGCCGGTCTCGGCCAAGCCGCGGCCACGAACTTCCGCGTCTGTGCGCTGGGCAACCTCGAGGTCGGCGCGCTCGAGGGCTTCATCGCGTCGCTCACGCGGGCCCTCGATGAGGTCCGTCGCGGCGACGGGCAGCCCGTCGAGTCAGCCGCGGGACCCGTCCCGTCGACAAGGAGGAGCATCTGATGGCCATCGCCGGATCGCCCGCCACCGAGCGCGCCGTGCCGTGGGTTCGCGCCGAGCTGGCAGGCCAGTTCACCTACCGGCGCGAGTACCGCGGCCCAATCCAGGCCGTGGTCCTCGACTGGGCGGGCACGACCCAGGACCACGGGGTGTACGCGCCGACGGTCGTCTTCATCGACGTCTTTCGTCGACACGCCGTCGACATCTCGATGGCCGAGGCGCGCGCGCCGATGGGCCTGTTCAAGCTCGACCATATCCGCGCGATCACCCAGATGCCCGCGGTCGCCGAGCGGTGGTCAGGCAGCCACGGTCGGCCCCCGACGGAAGACGATGTCCAGGCCATGTTCCGCGACTTCCAGCCGCTCCAGGTCGCAGCGATGGCCCGCTACGCCACGCTCATCCCGGGCACGGCGGAGATCGTGGCCGAGATGAAGGCCCGGGGCTACAAGATCGGCTCGACGACCGGATTCATGCGCGCGGCGGCTGACGTAGCGCTCGAGGAAGCGGCCAAGCAGGGCTATGTCCCCGATTCGACGGTCTGCGCGGATGAGGTCCCGGCCGGCCGGCCCGAGCCATGGATGGTGCTGCGCAACATGGAGCAGCTCCGCGTCTACCCGCCGGCCGCGGTCGTCAAGATCGGCGACACGAAGATCGACATCGATGAGGGCCTCAATGCCGGGGTCTGGACGGTCGGTCTGTCGCGTACCGGCAACTACGTCGGCCTCTCCTACGAGGAACTGGCGGATCTGGCCGATGCGGAGCGGCACAGCCTGATCGTCAACGCCGACGATCTCCTGCGCCGCCAGGGCGCCCACTACGTCGTCGAGTCGATCACCGAGGTCATGCCGGTCCTCGATGACATCGAGCGCCGGCTCCAGCTCGGCGAGCGGCCCTAGATGGAGCCTGGGCACGCGTGGGCAGGGCGTCGGGCAGGCGGGGAAGGCCGCGTGGCAACCGCGCAGGCCGAGGGCGACGCCAACCAATCGCCCCGACGGACCGCCTGGCAGGAAGCCAACCTCGACCCCGAGACGCGGGCCCTCTTGAAGGATGACGCCGTCGTCTTCATCCATCAGTCGCTGTCCACACCGTGCCTAAACGCGCTCGTGGGGGCCGACGGCATCTGGCTCGAGGATGCGGGCGGCCGGCGCTACATGGACTTCCACGGCAACAGCGTCCACCAGGTCGGATTCGGCAATCCTCGGGTTGTCGCCGCGATCAAGGAGCAGCTCGATGTTCTGCCGTTCTCTCCTCGCCGCTACACGAACCGGCCGGCGGTCGAGTTGGCCAGGAAGCTCGTGGCGCTCGCGCCGGGCGACCTGTCGCGGGTCCTGTTCATGCCAGGTGGCGCGGAGGCGATCTCGGTCGCCCTCCAGCTCGCCCGCCTGGCGACCGGGCGGCACAAGACGATCTCGATGTGGGATGCGTTCCACGGCGCGACGCTCGACGCGATCTCTGTCGGCGGCGAAGCGGAGTTCCGGCAAGGGATCGGTCCGCTCCTACCGGGCACAGAGCACGTCCCGCCATCGGACTCGTATCACTGCCCGTTCCGCTGCCTCGATCGGGGCGACGCGTGTGACCTCCGGTGCGCCGAGTACGTCGAGTACGTGCTTGAGAAGGAGGGTGACGTGTCCGCCGTCGTGGCCGAGTCCGTCCGCGATGCGCCGTACATTCCCCCGCCGGCGTACTGGCAGGCGATCCGAGCCTCGTGCGACCGTCATGGGGCGCTCCTCATCCTCGACGAGATCCCGCATGCCCTCGGGCGCACCGGCACGTTCTTCAGCTGCGAGAACTTCGGCGTCGTGCCGGACATCCTCGTCATCGGCAAGGGCCTCGGCGGCGGCGTCTTCCCGCTTGCGGCGGTCATCGCCCGGGAGGAGCTGAACGTCGCCGGCGACCGGGCGCTCGGCCACTTCACCCACGAGAAGAATCCGGTCGCGTGTGCGGCGGGCCTCGCGACGATCGCCGAGATCGAGGAGCGCGGCCTGCTCGCCTGGGCTCGGGAGCTGGGTGGGTACGCGCTCGACCGGCTCCACGAGATGGAGCGGCGGCGGCCGCTCATCGGGGACGTTCGCGGGCTCGGCCTGCTCCTGGGAGTGGAGCTGGTCCGCTCCCGGGCCACCAGGGAGCGCGCGGTCGACGAGGCCGAGGCGGTGATGTACGCCGCGCTCTCGCGGGGCCTCAGCTTCAAGACGTCGATGGGCAACGTGCTCCATCTCGCGCCGCCGCTCACGATCAGCCGGACGGAGATGGATCAGGCGCTCGCGATCCTCGAGGACGCGATCGCGGAGGTCGAACGGGAGTTCGGCTACCCCGCGACTACGATGTAACCGGACAGCCCGGCCGAGACGCCGGCCGAGACGCCGGCCCAGGCCTACATCCGGATCCGCTCGTTGCCTGCGTCGTACGAGGGACGGAGCGAGAGCTGGGCCGGGAACCGCTCGTTGGCGATCTCCAGCTCGTAGCTGCCGGCGGTCAGCCAGTCGACCGTCGCGCCGCCAGGGTCATCGTTCGCGACGTAGCCCAACCCGATCGCGCGACCGAGCGTGTGACCGAAGGCGCCGGATGTGATCCGGCCGACGAGCCCGCCGGACCTCCAGATCGGCTCGTTGCGGTAGATGAGCGGCTCGGGGTCGTCGAGTGAAAACGTGCACAAGCGTCGTCGAGGTGGCCCGGCGGCTTTCAGGCGAAGGAGCGCCTCGCGGCCGATGAACCCGCCCGGCTTGTCCCACGCGTGCGTGAAGGTCAGGCCAGCCTCGATCGTGGTGTCCTCGCTCGTGATGTCGTGGCCTTGATGCCGGTAACCCTTCTCGATCCGGAGCGAGTCCAGGGCGTGGTAGCCGCAGTGCCGAAGGCCGACCGACTCGCCCCCGGCCACCATCGTCTCGTACATGTGCACGGCGACGTCAGTCGGGACGTAGAGCTCCCAGCCGAGCTCGCCGACGTAGGTGATCCGCGAGGCGCGGACGAAAGCGTAGCCAAGATCGATCTCGCGCGACGTCGCGAACGGGAACGCCGCGTTCGATAGGTCGACGTCGGTCAGGGACTGGAGGAGTTCCCGCGAGCGGGGCCCCATGATCCCCAGCACCGCGTAGGCATTCGTCACGTCCGTGACGGCGCAGCGGGCGTCGCCGGGAATGTGGCGGCGCAGCCAGTCGAGGTCGGCTGGGAGGGTCGCCGCGGCGGTGACCACGAGGAACTCGGCCTCCGATAGGCGGGTCACCGTCAGGTCGGCCTCGATCCCGCCGTGCTCGTTCAGCCACTGGGTGTAGACCATTCGGCCCGGCTCCACCGCGACATCCCCGGTGCAGATTCGGTTCAGGACCCGCTCAGCGTCGCGGCCCTGGACGAGGAGCTTCCCGAACGAGCTCTGGTCGAACAGGCCGACGCCCTCGCGCACGGCGCGGTGCTCCAGGGCCGAGCACTCGAACCAGTTCTGGCGCCCGTAGCTGTATGCATAGGCGGCTGTTACGCCCGCGGGTGCATACCAGTTCGCCCGCTCCCAGCCGGCGAGCTCGCCGAAGCACGCTCCGTGAGCGAGCAGCCGGTCATGGAACGGCGATCGGCGGATCCCGCGCCCGGTCTCCATCTGCCGGAAGGGCCAGTGCATGTCGTAGAGGAGGCCGAGCGTCTCGGTCGTCCGATCGCGCAGGTACCGCCGGTTGACCTGGAACGGGGCGAAACGCCGGATGTCGACGTCGGACAGGTCCATCGGCGCGCCGCCGTCGACGATCCAGTCGGCAAGCGCGCGGCCCGCCCCGCCGGCCGACTGGAGGCCGACCGAGTTGAACCCGGCGGCGACGAAGTAGCCGGGCAGCTCGGGTGCCGCGCCGAGGATGTAGCGATCGTCCGGCGTGAAGCTCTCTGGCCCGTTGAAGAACAGCTGGATCCCGACGTCGTTGAGGATCGGCACGC
Organism: Candidatus Limnocylindrales bacterium; assembly: GCA_036741375.1. Lineage (GTDB taxonomy): Bacteria > Chloroflexota > Limnocylindria > Limnocylindrales > CSP1-4 > UBA5189. The sequence continues at coordinate 12,021 of DAINSJ010000003.1, read as the reverse complement.
GCCGGGCGGCTAGCTGGATGTAGGGCATGAGGTGGTCCCAGTCGGCCGGCAGCCGGGTGAACTCCGCGTCCCGCGGGATCCCCTCGCTCGCCCAGGGCTTGGCGTCGGGCTCGAAGAAGCCGACGAGGAGCTTGCCCGCTTCTTCGCGGAGGTACGCCGTGTCGTCCGGGCAACGGAGGACCGGCAGGTCGGGCGCGAGTCCCGGGATCGGCTCCGTGACAATGTAGAAGTGCTCGGCCGCGTGGAGCGGGATCCGGACGCCCGACTCCCGCCCGAGATCGCGGGCCCACATCCCGGTGCAGTTCACGACGACCTCGCAGTCGATCTCGCCACGGGTCGTCGATACGCCGGCGATCCGACCGTCCTTCTGTCGGACCCCGGTGACCTCCGTGTGCTCGAGGACGCGGGCTCCGCCGAGGCGCGCCGCGGCCGCGAGGGCCTGCGTCACGTCGGTCGCGTTCGCGACGCCGTCGCCGGGCAGGAAGGCCGCGCCCGCCATGTCCCGCTCGTCGATGAGCGGCCAGCGCCGCTTCACCTCGTCGGCCCCGATCTCGTGGACCTCGAAGCCACAGACGCGAGCCATCGAGATCCCGCGCCGGACCTCCTCCCAGCGGGCGGGGGTGCGGGCGACGAGGATGGAGCCCGTGCGTCGGAAGCCGGTGCCCATGCCGGTCAGCCGTTCGATCTCGGGGAACAGTTCGCCGCTGTACTTGGCGAGCATCGACATGTTGAACGTCGCGCGCAGCTGTGTGATCAGGCCGGCCGCGTGCCACGTGGTCCCCGACGTCAGGACCCTTCGCTCGCACAGGACGACGTCCCGCCAGCCGCGCTTCGTGAGGTGATAGGCGACGCTCGTGCCGACGATCCCGCCGCCGATGACGACGACCCGCGCATGGGAGGGCAGACCCTCGCTCACGTGGCGCGACGCTTTACCGGTCGGTCTCGGCGTCCGCGAGGGCGAGCGCGTCGTCGAGGACCGCGAGACCTTCGGCGATCTGCTCCCGGGTGACCGTCAGCGGTGGGGCGAGGATGACCGTGGACCCCTGGCCGGGCATGATGTAGACGCCCTCGGCCATGCACCGGCCGAGGACGCGGTCCTTCGCCGAAGGGCTCGGTGTACCGCGGGCCGGATCGACGAACGCCTCCTTGGTTGCCCGGTTCCGGACGAGTTCGAGCCCCACAAACAGGCCCTTGCCCCGGACGTCGCCGACCGAGGGATGCCGGTCCATGAGCTCGCGCGCGCCGGCGAGCAGCACCTCACCGAGCTCGGCCGCGCGCTCGACCAGGCGGTCGTCCCGATAGACCCCGATCGACGCGACGATCGCGGCGCACCCGAGGGCGTGGCCGGAGTACGTGTGGCCGTGGACGAGCGGACGGTCGGTCCACTGCTCCGCCAGCGGCTCCCGGACAATCGTCGCCGCCATCGGGACGTAGCCGCCGGTCAGGCCCTTGGCGGTCGTGAGGATGTCGGGCACGACCCCCCAGTGCTCGACGGCGAACCAGCGCCCGGTCCGTCCGAACCCAGTCATCACCTCGTCGGCGACGAGCAGGATGCCGTAGCGATCGCAGATCTCGCGGACCTGCTCGAGGTACCCGTCGGCGGGGACGATGACCCCGTTCGCGCCCACGATCGGCTCGAGGAAGATCCCGGCGACCCGCCGAGGGCCGTGCTGGCGCAGCACATCCTCGAGATCGGCGGCGCAGTGGTCGGCGCAATCGCTGCACCGACCGCCGGGCGGCGAGTAGCGGCAACGGTACGGGTCGCAGGTCGGGGCATAGATGACGTTGGGGATGCCGGGCTCGAACGGCCAGCTCCGCGGGTCGCGCGAGAGCGTCATCGCGCCCATCGTCGAGCCGTGGTAGGAGCGGTAGCGGGAGAGCAGGAGCGGCCGGCCCGTCAGGTCGCGGGCCATCTTGAGGGCCGCCTCGTTCGCCTCCGCGCCGCTCGTCGAGAAGAAGACCCGGTCGAGGTCGCCCGGGGTGACCTCGCTGATGAGGCGGGCGGCCTCCGCCCGAGCCTCGGTGACGAATCCTGACGCCATGACCGGCAGCTGCGCGGCCTGGCGGGCGATGGCCTCCACGACCCGCGGCTCACCGTGGCCGAAGTTCGTGAACACGAACTGCGAGGTGAAGTCGAAGTAGCGCTTGCCGTTCGCGTCCCAGAAGTGGACACCCTCGGCGCGGACGATCGGGACCCCGCGCGCGCCGCCCTGCTTCTTCCAGGGCACGAGCACGTGCCGATCGTCAACGGAGCTGGCAACCGTCGCGGTGGCCAGCTCGGCGGGCAGGGTGGTCATCGAGCGACCTCGCAGATCGTGGGCAGGGTGGGGGGACCCATGCGGCGCCGGGGCATCGAGGCGGGCGTCAGCCGACCAGGTCGGCGTACTTGTCGAGCAGCCGGACGGGCTTCTTGAGGGCGTCCCTCCGGAACGGATCGCCCAGCTCGGCCGGGTCGACCACGAGGTCGATCACGGCCGGGCGGCCCTTCGCGATCGCGGTCCGCACGACGTCGGAGATCTCCGCCTCCCGCTCAACCCGGTAGCCGTCGGCGCCCATCGCCCGGGCGACCGCCGCGAAGTCCGGGTTGACCAGGTTCGTCCCGACGTACCGGTCGTTGTAGAAGTCGACCTGGTTCTTCTTCTCGGCCCCCCACTCGGCGTTGTCCCAGACGATCGCCACGACCGGGATCTCCTCGCGGACCGCGGTCATGACCTCGGCCAGGCTCATGCCCCAGGCGCCGTCGCCGACGAACGCCACGACCGGCCGATCCGGGCGGCCGAGCTTGGCGCCGAGCGCCGTCGGATACGAGTAGCCGCAGTTGCCGAACATCATCGCGGCCAGGAACTGCCGGGGTCCCTCGAAGGTGAGGTAGCTGTTCGCGACCGAGCTGATGTTGCCGATGTCCGTCGTGACGATGGCGTCGCGCGGCAGAGCCTCGGTCACGAGCTTGAGCCCGCGTCGCGGGCTGATCGGCTCGCCGGTTCGGGTCGAGAGGGAGGCGAGCTCCTGGTCCCAGGTCTCCTTCTCGGTCGCCACTTCCGCGATTCGGGCATCGTCGCGCAGCCGATCCGGATGACCGGCCTGCAGTTTGGCCGTGAGGGCCTCGGTGAACGCCCGCGCATCGCCGACGATGCCGAGGCTGATCTTCTTGGTCAGGCCGAGGACACGGTGGTCGATGTCGACCTGGATGACCTTCGCGTGCTTCGGGAAGTAATCGAAGTCGTACTGCGCGAGCGTGGCGAAAGGGCCGAGGCGCGAGCCGATTGCGAGCACCACGTCGGCCCGATTGATCAGGCGCATCGCCGCCTTGGAGCCCATGTAACCGAGCGGCCCGACGCCCAGCGGGTGGCTGTACGGGAAGGCGTCGTTGTGGAGGTACGCGCTGGCCACAGGCGCGGAGAGGAACTCGGCCAGCCGTTGGACCGCCTCGCTGGCGTTCGAGCGGACCACGCCTCCGCCGGCGAGGATCACGGGGTGGCTCGCGTCGGCGATGAGCTCGGCCGCCTCGGCGATGAGGGCTTCCGGACCCGGGCCGTGCGTGACGTCGAGCGAGGGATAGATCTCGGTCTCGATCTCGCCGTAGAAGTAGTCGCGCGGGATGTCGACCTGGACGGGTCCATTCTCGGCCTTAGCGATGTAGAAGGCCTGGCGCAGGAGCTCGGCCATCCGCTCGGGGCGGTTGACCTGGACCTGCCACTTCGTGATTTTCGAAAAGATGGGCAGCTGTTCCGTCTCCTGGAAGCCGCCGAGGCCCACGCCCATGCTCCCGACCGATGGCGTCACGACGACCATCGGGGTGTGGGCCCAGTAGGCCGCCGCTACCGCGGTGACAAAGTTCGTGATCCCGGGGCCGTTCTGGCCGATGCAGACCGTGGGCCGGCCGGTGACGCGGGCCCAGCCGTCGGCCATGTGGGCCGCGTTCTGTTCGTGGGCGACCGGCAGGAACCGGATGCCGGCTCGGGGGAAGAGATCGAGCGCGTCCATGTACGCCGAACCGACGATCCCGGGCACGACCGTCACGCCCTCGGCCACGAGCGTTTCCACGAACGCCTCGCTGGGCGTCATCCGCGTCGGGCCGCTCAGCCCCGCAGATCGCATCTTCGGCTCCGCGACAGCCATGCTCGTCCTCCTCGTTTGACTCTTCCGTGGCCGGGTCGCGCCGGCGAGATCCGGTAGTGTGGGTCGCTGTTGCCAGACTGACAACGCCCGTGGCAATACTGCAACGCAGCTGACGGTAGCGCGCTCCGATGGGGGGTGTCAAGGGAGTGTACTCGTCACGTGTTCTCGTCACGGCGGTTGCCAACGGCGGATGCGTTCATCGACTGGCACCGGGTGGACGGCGAGGACATCAGCCTGGAATCGCGATAGGGTAGAGACGGTCGCCTTGACCGTTCTTGGCGCGCTGCCCGAGCCCCGGATACTCTTAGCCAAGCGCCAGCGCGATGCCGCTCGCGGTGATAATGTCGGCGACCGAAGCTCCGCGCGACAGGTCGCTGATAGGGCGCGCGAAACCCTGGAGGATCGGCCCGAACGCGTTGGCCCCGGCAAGCTGCTGCGTCAGCTTGTAGCCGATATTGCCGGAATCGAGATCGGGGAACACCAACACATTCGCTTGCCCTGCCACCTTGCTTTCGCGCCGAATCTTCTTTGATGCCACGGTAGCGTCAAGCGCCGCGTCGACCTGCAGGTCACCGTCGATTGCCAGATCGGGAACGCGCCCGCGCGCGATCTCCGCGGCGCGGCGAACCTTGTCCACACGGGCATGCGCGGCGCTGCCGTGGGTCGAGAATGACAGAAGGGCAACTCGCGGCTCGTCGTCCAGCAATTTCGCCGCGGTCGCGGCCGAGCTGAGCGCGATGTCGGCGAGCTGCTCGGCAGAAGGCTCAACTGTCAGCGCGCAGTCGGCGAAGATCAGCGCTCGCTCGGCCGCGCCGCCCTGGCCGGGCACCACCATGAGGAAGAAGCTCGACGGCGTCTCGATCCCGTCTGCCAGCCCGATCGCCATCATCCCCGCCTCGATCACCCGCCGGGTGGGGTTGGCCGCACCCGCGACCAGCGCGTCCGCATCGCCTGCCGCGACCATCATGGCGCCGAAATAGAGCGGCTTCCGGACCAGCCGTTCGGCGACCCCCGGGACAACGCTGCGGCGCTCACAGTATCGCGCCACATAATCATCGAGCCGATCGCTGGTCAGCTGGTTGACTAGCGCGATGCCCTGGAGGCCGATCCCGGTGTCCGCTGCCGCACGGGCGAGCACGTCCTCGTCGCCGATCAGCACGACGTGGGCGATACGGTCGTCCACGATGCGCCGGGCGGCTTGGAGGATGCGTACGTCTTCTCCTTCCGGCAGCACAATCGTGCCGTTGCGTGCGGCCGCCTTGGCCATCACCTTCTGGATCACGGTCATGCGCCGGCGCCCCGCTCGTCGATGGGGACGTAAGGTCTGGGCCCCGGTCCGTCGTAGACCAGCAGCGGCCTGATCAGGATATTGTTTTCGAGCTGCTCGAGCGCCTGCACGGTCCAGCCCGGTAGCCGACCGACTGCGAAGATCGGCACGAACAAATCCTCGGGGATGTTCAGCAGTTGGTAGACCGCGCCTGCATAGAAATCGACGTTCACGTGGACGCCGTGTCGTGCGTAAGGAGCCATCGCAACGACGACCGCCTCGAGAATTTCGTACCAGTGCGCCTGGCCCATCTCGATCGACAGCTTTCGCACACCCTCGCGCATGTGCCGCGCGCGGGGATCCTCGGCGCGGTAGACGCGGTGGCCGAAGCCCATAACCGGTTCGCGGGCCGCGCGCTTCGCTTTGACGTACTCGGCAGCCCTATCTGCGGAACCGATCTCCTTGACCATCTTCATCACGTTTGCCGCGGCACCGCCGTGGGCGGGGCCAGACAATGCGGCGATGGCGGCGGTGATGGCCGCGTGCAGGTTCGCACCGGTCCCTATGACGACGCGTGCTGTGAAGGAAGATGCGTTGGAGCCGTGCTCGGCGTGCAGCACCATATCGGTGTCGATTAGCGCTGCGGCATCGCCGTGGGGTGTCTCGCCCTTCAGCATATAAAGGAAGTTGGCGGCATGTCCCAGGGCACCGCTCGGCGCCACGGGCTTTTTACCTTCCCGAATTCTGTGGTGGGCCGCGACGATTACCGGCACCTGGCTGGTGAGGCGCACGCCCTTGCGCAGCGTAGCCTCGGGGGAGATGTCGGCAACGTCTGTATCGAACGCCGCAAGCGCCGAAACCGCAGTCCTCAGCACATCCATCGGATGGGCGTCCTTGACCATCCGGATAATGTCGAAGATGGGTTCTGGCAGGCTGCGCTCAGCTTTGAGCTCGGCGTCGAAGACCGCGAGTCCGGCTTGGGTCGGAAGTTCGCCCTTAATCAGAAGGTAGGCGGTCTCCTCAAATGTGGAGTGCTCGGCAAGGTCGTGGATCGAGTAGCCCCGATAGCGCAGCTCGCCGGCCTGCCCGTCGATGAAGCACGTCGGCGAGCGGTCGAAATGGACTCCTATTAGGCCACGATGGATTTTGCGATCGGCGTTGTCGCCGTTCATTCGCGTTCCTCTCAGATCTTGACCACGGGGGTGAAGGGTTCAATTTCCCCGATTTGGGGTCTGCGGCACCGGTAGCATGCGCTCTCCGCGGTCGACATCCTTCGATTCGCGAACGGCAAACAGGTCGAGCACTGGGCCGTAAACGACGACCTGAGCATGCTCCAGCAGCTGGTAGCAACGCCGTCGTTCGCGCACTTGCGTGATCTTCACCTTCCCCCCGCAAGATTGGCCCGGCAGGCGTAGCACCGCAGGCGAATAGACCGCGTCGTCGACCTCGCTCACGCTTGTCGCGATGTCGAACGGGCCGCAATCGAGCGTCACCAGCGTCAAGACGAGATGCTCGAGGCGGCGAAGGCCGGGGCGTTCGATCTCGTCCTCGCGGGCTACACCGGCGACGAGGGTCGTCGTGATCGGCGACACGCCGCAGATGGCGGTCGACCCGGCGACCTGCCTGTCTGCCCACCTCGACGATGCCCTGGCATGTGCGCGGCCGCGCGAGGAGGCCGTCGACTGGACGCGGCTGGACGCCGATCGGCAGGCCGCCGTTTCGACGGGCGCTGGATTCATCGATCCCACGCCATGGGTCTGTCCGACCGAGCCCTGCCCGGCCATCATCGGCAGCCTGCTCGTCTACCTCGACGCGGGGCACATGACGCGGACGTTCTCGGCCGAGCTCGCGCCCTACCTCGGCGCCGCGCTCGGGCCGTGACCGTCCGGTCTGGAGCCATCGCGCCCTCGCGCCTACTCTTTTGATCGACCATCGATGGAGGCGCTGCCATGACCAAGACGGTCGTTACCGGGAGTCCCGGCTTCATCTCGATCGCGGTGACCGATGTCGCCAGATCCGCGGACTTCTACGAACGCTACCTAGGCGGAATCCGCGACACGTTCGACTTCGGGCCGAGCTCAGCCGTGTTCGTCGGCTGGCCCACGTTGGCGCTCTCGTCGGCCCGCCCGCCCGGCCAGCCCGGACCGTCGCCGGAGACGACGTCGATCCAGCTGTGGTGGCGGGCGAGCGACGCCCAGGCGCTGCACGACCAAGCCGCTGCCGACGGGGTCCGGATCCTCGTCGAGCCGTTCGACGGCCCGTTCGGCCGGACCTTCGCGATGGCCGACCCCGACGGCTACCGCGTCACGATCTACGAGCGAGACCAGCCGCTGTTCTGGCCACCCCGGCCTCGCTGAGGAGCTTCCGGACGCAGTGATGACGTCGGCCCTGTCGATCCGCCGTCATCGACGCGCTGCGCCGGCCACCTCAACCGGGGCCCCACAAGGCGCTTGCGAACCCGTATCCCCGGACCCCGGCGATGGCCGCAGGGCTCGCGGATCACATCTGGACCTGCGAAGAGATCGCAGCGCTGCTTGACTGATCGCCGATTTTTCTCCTTGTATCGGCGGGTTCGCGGCTCCATCCTCCGTCTTCGGAGGGTTCCTGCGCGATCCGAGGCGATGACAGGAGGCGTTGCAATGATTGAGTCCGCCACGATCGCCGTTGTCCGGGGGCAGATCGATGCCTACAACGCTCGGGACCTCGACAAGATCGTCTCGTACTACGCGCCCGATGGGGTCGTCCGCGACGCCGCGGATGGCCGCTTCGACGAGCGTGGACAGGACAACATTCGATCGCTGTTCGGCGGGGTCTTCGCGGCGAATCCGGACCTTCATGCCGACACTCCCGCGATCTTTGGAGTCGGCGAATGGGTAGCGGCTCACGTCGCGGTCGCGGAGTTCCGGTCGGGAGACGAGGCTCCGCGCGATCGGCGGTGGCTCGAGGTCTATCGCGTCGTCGGCGGGCTCATTCACGAGCTGAATATCTATTCGGCGTCGGGTTAGCCTCGACAGGCCGTCCGCCACGGCGAGCCTGATTCAAACTGATGCACTACCCCGAGTCAACCCGTGAGGCACCACCACTATGAACGGATCGTGGACGGTCGGGCCCAACGGCTCGGTTCATCGCGAGGCGGTCCCGAGCGTCGCCCTGGCTTCACCGGGCCGGCGGTCGCATCCTGTCGTCTGGATGTTCGCCGCCGGCCGGCAAAGACATCACCCTGCTGGGCAGGGGCTTGGTGCTACGAAATCCAGGGGGTCCCTTGAGCGTAGGCCGCTCCGGAGACGACCGAGCAGGGGAACGTCGCAGGGGGTAGCCAGATCGCGATTGCGTCGGGGTTGGGGCCTGCGAGCGCCGCTTGGATCTGGGCGAGGGTGGTCAGGTGATGGTTGGCCGCGGCTGTGTTGGTAAAGAGGACCAACACCGGCTCCCAGAGAATGTTGAAGTCACCCCCCGTGGAGGCGATGCCGACTAGGTGGTCATGGCCGAGCACACCGGCGCCGTAGACAGTCGGTACCGCGCCCTCGGCTATTCCGGCGACCGCGGGTCCGTGATCGGGGCAGTTCTCGACGGGAATATCCATGCAATTCAAGGTGCCGACCGTCGAGCCAACCGGGTACATCGGCAGGTAGATTGGCGCGACGTTGTGCGCGAAGTTCGGGTGCACCTTGGCGTGCATCGGGGTGGACAGGTACACCAGCGTGCCGGTCGCGTCGTTGTAGGCCGGTTCAATCACTGTCTGTCCGAGCTTGACCTCACCGCTCGGCAGGCTGGCGGCTGAGACCGATCCGACCCCGAACGAGAGACCCAACGCAAGCGCCACTCCCATCGTCGTGAGCGGCTTTGGGACGCGTCTGAACATCCGCTGACCTCCTGCGTCGCAGGGACGCTTTCCCGGACGGGTCGGTCTCGCCGTTGGCCCTGCGCGACGGTCTTGGCGACCGTGTGGGGACGCCGCGCTGGTGGGACCCCCGTCCCCAGCCTCCCTGCCGGTCGGCGGAGTGTGCGCCTACCGCGGTCCAATAGGAAAGGGAGTTGATCCCAATCCACCGGATGTGGTGCCGCGGTGCACCGCGGCATCTCTGAGCCGAGGGGGCAGGTCAGGCCGTCCAGGCGGCCCGTCGCATCATCTCGCTCAGAGAGCGGCCGGGACAGGATCTCAACGAACCGGGACGACGGGAACTACTTGGTGTCGGTGTGGCAGTTCAACAATCCGAATCACGCCGCCCAGCGATACTCGTGAATCAGACCGCCGAGCACGTCACTTCGTTCGACCACCGTTCGGATAGTCCCCCGGACCTGCGGTGTTCGGTTACCGGCGGGTACGGCCAAGCTCAGTCCCCGATGTGGTCTCTCCTCGACGTAGTGAGCGACGTACGCCTGGAGCATTCGCTCGAGGTGCCGACGACCGTAGATCAGGACGTGGTCGAGGCACTCTTGGCGGACGGTCCTCACGAACCGCTCCGCGAATGCATTCGCCCGAGGTGCGCGGATCGGGGTTCGGATGACCCGGACGCCCTCGGTGCGGAGGACCTCATCGAACGGTCCCGAGAACTTGGCGTCCCGGTCGCGAAGGAGGAACCGAACACCCGAAAGCCGCTCGTCGATGGCGAGGTTCCTGGCTTGCTGGGTGACCCACGCCGAGTCGGGGTGCGCGGTGACGCCGGCCACGTGCACCCGCCGGGTCGAGAGCTCGATGAAGAACAAGACGGACGCTTCACCTGCCGCTGCAGCACCTTCACCTGGTGCCGGAGCACCAGGAGCTCGATGTCCTTCTCATCTGGTCGGCGACCTCCGCCTCCGAGGAGACGGCCGACCAGGAAGTACAGGAGTGAGAACAGCATGGAGCTCCTTCCGCTATGGGAGAGCGCATGCTACCGGCGCCGCAGACCAGGAATCGGGAAATTGAACCCTTCAGGCACGCCGCAAGTCTCAGCCCGCGACCGAGGGCGTGCAACCTCTGCCAGGATCGTGGCCGTGGCTATGCTGGCCGACGTGGGCACGCTCGCTGCCAGCCGGCCGTTCGACATCGACCATCCGTCACGACGAGTGGTCCGGCGGCGCTGCCTGCGGTCGAGATCCGCGCAGATCACCTGAGGCATCACGATGGATCTGAAGCCCGACTCGAACGGCCAAGAGTGCGCATGCCCGTCCGACTCTCGGATCGCCCGACATTTCGACGCCAAGGTGGCCGAGCGCCTGGCGAAAGGCCAGGATCCCGGCCTCGTCGCGGTGTCGCAGCGTCTCACGGATGTGCTCCTGGCTCTGGACCCCGCTGGCAAGACCGTGCTCGAGCTTGGGTGCGGGCGTGGGGGCCTCCTCCTTCGGCTCGTTCAGGCCGGTGCGGCGCGCGCGTCCGGCATGGACCTCTCGCCGGCGAGCATCGACGCGGCACGCAAGCGGTTCGACCAAGCCCAGCTCTCGGAGGGCGCCGATCTCTCGGTTGGCGACGCCGCCCGCGTCCCGCTCGAGCCCCATGACTGGGTGATCCTGGACCGCGTCATGTGCTGCTACGCGGACGTCGAGCGACTGCTCGCGAACACGCTGCCGGCGGCGAGACAGATCTACGCCTTCACGGTCCCAACCTCGCGGGGCTGGCGAGGCGTCGTGGCTCGATTGGACGAGTGGTTCGAGAATTCCTGGAACACCCTGCGCGGCCGCCCATGTCCTGGCTACGTCCACAGCCTCGACCTGATCGAGGAGCGCCTCGCCAGGACGGGCTTCCGCCTTCGTCGCCACGACCGTCACCGCCTCTGGCATATCGCGATCTACGAGCGGGCCGCCGGGTGAGCCAGTGCCTCAGGCCGGGGCAACCTTCACAACGGCCCGAGACCGAGCGGTCATGCCGGACCTCTCGCCGGACTGCGCGGCGATAGCTGTCGTCTGGTGCGCGGGCACCCGTTCGGAGGATCCTGACCTCGGCCGGGGTCTCGTCAGTGAAGTTGGCCGACATCGCCCCCGTGTCACGAGGGGACCGACAGTGAGGGCCGGCTGTTCAGCCGATCGATTTCGAAGCCAGCGACACGCTTGTAGTCGGCGGCGATTTCCTCGAGCTCCTGCTGCGTCACGACCTCATCCAGATTGGTGAACCCATTGGGTGCCCGTTCCTCCACGAGGTCCTGGCCCCGATGCGGTCCCGCCCGACGGTTCGACTGAACAAGCGCGGCGGTCGCCGCCCGGCGCTGGTCATCGTACGCGGCGACCGCCGCTTCAATCGACGGCTGCAACGCGAGCTCACGGGCTAAGACCCGGGCATCGATGATTGCCTGAGAGGCCCCGTTTCCTCCCACCGGGTGCATGGGGTGGGCGGCGTCGCCGAGAAGCGTGACACGCCCGAAGTCCCATGACGGGAGCGGGTCTCGATCCACCATCGGGTACCGATACATGACGTCCGCACCGCGAATCAGTTCGGGTACGTCCAGAAAGTCAAAGACGAAGGCCGCGAAGGCCGCCAGGACTTCCTCCGGCCGAGCGATATTGGTCCCGTCTTGCGTCGGCATGTCGGGGGCGGCTGCGATCTTTATCGTCGCCACCCAGTTGATGAGCGCCTTGCCCTGCTCCTCCTGGACCTTGGAGATCGGATAGATCACGACTCGCTGCCTGGTAGAACCGGCATTGATCATCGTGCGACCGGA
>DAINSJ010000002.1:40932-42221 GCA_036741375.1 Candidatus Limnocylindrales bacterium | reverse complement strand
GGGGGCGGTGGCGGAGTGGGCGTCGGCGGGGGCGGTGGCGGAGTGGGCGTCGGCGTGGGCGTCGGCGTGGGCGTCGGCGTGGGCGTCGGCGTCGGGACCGGCGTCGGGCTCGGGCTTGGGCTCGGTTCCGGGCCCTTCGAGACGACGTAGTTCACGGGAGTGTTCTTGGCGACGGGCGCGCCCGGGCCTGGATCCTGGCTGACGATCGCCCCGACCGGCACGATGAGGTCGAAGGCGTCGCTGCGCGTGCCGATCACCAATCCAGCCTGGACGATGAGGTTCAGGGCCTGCTGTTCCGGCAGAGCCCGAAGGTCAGGCACGATGGTCGTCGCGGCGCCGATGGCGATCGTGACCTTGATGGCTGACCCCGGATCGACGCTCAAGCCGGCGATCGGGTCCTGGTTGGTGATCGTCCCGATGGGCTGGTCGGAGGTCTCGACGGCCGCCTGCTGGACCGTCAGGCCGACACCTTGCGCGAGCGTCTGCGCCTCGGCGAACGTCTTGCCGATGAGGTCCGGAACCGCGACCTGGCCGACCGGCGGTGTCGCGGACGTCGCCGAGAGGAACTTGAAGACGAGGAACCCTGCGAGCGCAAGGATCGCGAGCGCGAGGAGCGCCGAGGCCCAGATCCAGCGGCTGGGGCCACCGCCCTCGTCCTCGTCGAATTCCTCCTCGGTGATGGATCGGCGGCCGACGGATCCACGGCCGGACTGCTCGTCCATGCCGGCAAACGCCTCGGGCGGATACGGGACGCTCGCGTTCGGGTTGGCGCGGGCGATGCCCGTGGCGAGCGTTGGTGCGCCGTCCGCGAGGGCTGCGGCTCCGGCACCGCTGGCGGTCGCAGCCGCGACGGCGGCGGCTGACGCGGCGCCCGCGGCGGCGAGACCCGAGAGCCGACGCTCGTCGCCCACGACGTGCTCGAGCGCCTCGGCCATCGCCTTGGCGGAAGAGAACCGATCGTCCGGGTCCGGAGCCAGCGCCCGGCGATCGATGGCGTCGAGCTCAGGCGGCACGTCCGGCCGGATCGCGGCCGGGCTCGGGATGGTGTCGCCCAGCCTGGCCGTCGCAACCGCGGCTGCGGTGTCGCCGGTCCACGGCCGCCTGCCCGTCAAGAGCTCGTACAGGACGATCCCGAGGCCGTAGATGTCCGACGCGGGTGTCGCCGGCTCGCCGCGGGCCTGCTCAGGGCTGAAGTAGTGCACCGACCCGAGCGTCGTACCGGGCACGGTCATCGACGACTCCGCGAGCGCGAGGGCGATGCCGAAGTCCGCGACCTGGACGCGATCGTC
>DAINSJ010000002.1:24114-40832 GCA_036741375.1 Candidatus Limnocylindrales bacterium | reverse complement strand
ACGACTCCGCGAGCGCGAGGGCGATGCCGAAGTCCGCGACCTGGACGCGATCGTCGGCGGTCACGAGGATGTTGCCGGGCTTCACGTCGCGATGGACGAGGCCGCGCTGGTGGGCCGCGTCGAGAGCCCGTGCGGCCTGGGCGACTAGCGCCGCAGCCCTCGTCGGCGACAGCGGCCCGCGCCGTCGGAGCAGCGAGGCGAGATCCTGACCGTCGACGAGCTCCATGACGATGTACGGCCCGATGGCATCAGTGCCATAGTCGTAGACGGCCACGATCCCTGGGTGTCGCAGCGACGCCGCGGCCTGGGCCTCCTGCCGAAAGCGTGCCAGGAAGTCCGGGTCGGTGCCGTACTCGGACCGAAGGACCTTGATCGCGACATCCCGTTCGAGCTGGCTGTCGCGAGCCCGATAGACGGTGGCCATGCCGCCCTGGCCGAGCAGCTCGACCAGCCGATACCGGCCGCCGAGGACGGCCCCGATGTCCGGCACGCTCAGGAGCCCAGGTCGAGGGTGCGCAGGTGGGCCCGGAACCCCGTCGCAAGGTCTGGTCGCTGGAGCGCGATGTCGACGGTCGCCTCGAGCCAGCCCGTGATGGTCCCGGCGTCGTAGCGAATGCCCTCGAACTCGTAGGCGTAGACCGACTGCTCCTGCATGAGTGCTTCGATCGCGTCCGTCAGCTGGATCTCGCCGCCGGCGCCCCGCTGGGTCTGCTCGAGCTTGTCGAAGATCTTCGGCGTCAGCACATACCTGCCGATCACGGCGAGGCTCGAGGGCGCGTCTGCCTCGGCCGGCTTCTCGACAACCCGGTTCATCCGCCGCAGCCGGCCGCCATCGAGTGCGTTATCCGGCTCGTCGGTCCCGACGACGCCGTACCGCGAGACGTCCTGCGGCGGCACCTGCATGACCGCGATCGTGGAGGCGTGGGTCTGCTCGTAGGCATGCATGAGCTGGCCGATGCACGGCCGGTCGGCGATCACGACGTCGTCGGGCAGCAGCACGGCGAACGGCTCGTGGCCGATCAGGTCCTTCGCCATGAGGATCGCGTGGCCCAGGCCGAGCTGCTCCTTCTGGCGGACGTAGGCGATCTGGGCCAGGTCGCTGATCTTCCGGACGATCCGGAGCTTCTCGATCTCACCCTTCTCCTCGAGCAGGCGCTCGAGCTCGAACGACAGGTCGAAATGGTCCTCGATCGCCCGCTTCTGGCTCGACGTGACGATGATGACCTGCTCGATGCCGGCCGCGACGGCCTCCTCGACCGCGTACTGGATGATCGGCTTGTCGACGAGCGGCAGCATCTCCTTGGGCTGTGCCTTGGTCGCCGGCAGGAATCGCGTGCCCCAACCGGCAGCCGGGAACACCGCTTTTCGGACGCGCATCAAACCTCACGGAGGGGAAGGGCTGGTCGCCCGAGGATACCACCGAGCCTCGCCGGCTCAGGCCTCGAGGCCCTCGATGAACGTCTGGACGGCGGCTGAAAACTCCCCCGGGCGATCGACGTTGGAGAGGTGGGCGGCCCGCTGGAGGACCTTCGTCGTCACCCCCGGCAGCCCTTCGATGAAGCGCCGCTCGCCCAGCCGCATGACGAGGTCGAGGTGACCGTTGATGACGAGGACCGGACCGCCGTAGGCGAGGAGGCGCTCGCGGAACCGGCCGCCGTGGAGCTGCCGGATCGCCACGGATCCGCCTCGTGCGTAGTAGCCGTTCGCGAGGATCGTGTCGGCTACGTGGCGTCCGTATCGGCGCCGATACCACCACTCGATCGTCCGCCGCAGGATCGATTCGGGAACGAGCCCCAGGGTCAGCGCGACAAGCGAGAAGACGAACCGGAACGGCCCAGCGGGCTCGCGGGTGGACCCGGCGAGGACGAGCCCGCGGACGCGTCCGGGTGAGCGTCCCGCGACGGCCATCGAAACGTAGCCACCGAGGGACAGGCCGACGAGGACGGCCCGGCCGCCGGCCTCCCGGTCGATGGCTTCGGCGACGAGGTCGGATGCCCCATCGAGCGTGAAGGCCTGCTCGGCGAGCGCCCCGTGACCCGGCAGGTCGATCGTGATGCAGCGGTAGCCGGCCTTCGCCAGCTGCTCGACCTGGGGCCGCCACTGGGCCCGCGTCATGACGGCGCCGTGGGCGAAGACGATCGCGGGACCGTCCGCTGGGCCCTCGACGTCCCAGGCCTCGCGGAAGGCGGCGCTCACGCCTCGCTCACAGGCCGCCCGGAGCAGGCGCAAGCGGCGCCGGTGCATCGCCGCGGCGCGTCTCGCGCTGGACGATAACCGCGGCCACGAGGATCGTGAGGCCGCCGGCGGCCTGGAGCGGGGCGACGGCCTCGGCCAGGAAGATCGCGGCGAGCGCGACCCCGACGACGGGCTCGGCGAGCATGAGGATGCCGGTCCGGACGGCCCCCAGCTGGCGGATCCCGGCGAGGAAGAGCGAGGACGGAACGGCCGCCGCGAAGATCCCCACGACGAGCAGCAGGGCCAGCAGCGACGGCTCGGCGAACGGCAGGGTCAACGCGCCCGGTCCGCCGGTGATGATCGTGAGCGTCGCCGCGATGACCGCGGTGCCCGCGAGGATCGCGCCCATCGCCTGGTCGGTCGGGAGCGCGGCATAGCCCCGGCTCAGGAGCACGAACGCGGCCTGGCAGAGCGCGGCGACGAGCGCCGCACCGATGCCGAGCGCATCGAGACGAAGCGTCGTCGCAGGATCCGACCCGCCGAGCACGACCGCGACCATGCCGCCGAGGGCGAGCACGAGGGCGACGACCCGGGCGCGGTCGAGCGCTTCGCGGCCGAGGAGGACGCTCGCGCCGGCAACGATCGCCGGGTACGTGTAAAAACCGAGCAAGGCGAGCGCGATGCTCGTGTGATCGAACGCGGTGAAGATCGCGAGGTTGAGCGCGGTCCCGACGAGGATCGCGAACCCGAGGGAGCGCCTCGCGGCCGGCGTGATGCTCCCCCAGCGGACGATTGCGCGACCCCGCGTTCGCGCCAGGCCGATCGCGAGCCACAGGCCGGCGGCGCCGACCGCGGCGCGCCACGTCACGAATGCAAAGGGCACCAGGCCCTGGTCGTAGGCCGTTCGCGACAGCACGCCGAGGCTCGCAAACAGCGACGCCGCGACCAGGACGATCGCAGCGCCGGCCCAGCCGGATCGGTCGTTGGACATCGGGCCCATCGTAGCCGCGGGCCCGGCTGCGACGGCTCGGCGGTGCGCGTCCCTCAGCCGGCGCCGCCCGCCTCCTTCGATGCTCATCCAGCGGCCCAAACGACCGATGGCCCCGCCTCTCCCGGTTGACCTGCTCGCCAGCAGAGCAAATCGACCGCGCTGGGCTGATCGAGGCCGCTCCGTCGGTCGTTACGCTCGCCGGGCGAACGCCTGCGAGGCTGGGGCCTGCGGTGAGCCCCGCCCGCGGTCCTAGGTGGCTCGGAGATCTCCCCCGGAGCCCGCCTCGCTGCGGGCTCGCGTGAGATGGATGCTCGTGAACGGGATCCGAATCTCACGGAACGCCTCGATCGAGACCAGGAAGCCGAGGAAGATCAGCGACACCCCGAGGAGCTTGCTGAGCTCGAAGATCGCGGTGGCTCCCCCCTTCACCCCAAGGTCCGTCCCCGAGATGAGGAGCGCGCCGATCGCGATGAGGAGGGTCGCCGGGACGCGGCTGTGGAGACGGCCGCGAAGCAGGGCGACGATCGCGCCGGGCAGCGAGGCGACGAAGTTCACCATGATCGCGACGGGCGCGATGAGCAGGTTGAACAGCATCTGGTCGCCGTTCTGCTCGGGGTCGAGGGAGTAGCCGAGGACCCGCCGCTTCGGCATGAACACGTACGCCGAGAACAGCGCCCCGAGGATCAGCGCGAAGCCACCCGTGATGTTCATCAGCGGGGTCAGGAGCCGCAGGCTGCCCGGGAGCGGATCGAGGAGCGGGATCCCGTGGTTGTCGAGCGCCATTGGGCCCTCGGGCAGCTGGGCGATGGCAACCATGATCGTCGCGAGGATGGTCACTGCGATCACGCCGATCGCAGCGATCCGCGGCCAGCGCTCGTTCTGGAAATACGTCTCGCCGGCGACCGCGATCGCGAGGACGAGCGAGAAGATCAGGTACAGGATCGCCACCGACCCGGCATCGGGATAGTGGTTCTTCACCTGGCTCAGCAGCGTGAAGATGCCGGCCAGAGCGGTGATGAACGCGTACGTGTAGCCGAACCGGGTCTTCGCGAGCAGGAACGCCGTCCCGAGCCCGAGCCAGCCGACGTTGAGGACCGCGCCGGTCAGGTACCAGGCCTTGAAGAGGCCGACGTTCCAGCCGCCCGCGGCGCCGAGCGCCTCGCAGGCCGCCGCGATCCCGAAGAGGAGGCTGCCGATCGCCCAGACGAGCTGGTAGGTCCGCCGACGCTCCCGCCATTGGTCGAGCAGCGCGAGCGTCATGACGACGGCGACGAGCGCGGTCAGCGCCGCCAGGAGCGCGTTGGACATCAGGCGGACCTCTTCTCGTGGGTGGGCCGGTTCGGTGCCGGTTGGAAGGCGTCGATGAGCTCGAGGAGCAGGCGATCGAGAAGGGCGGCCGCTTCGTCGTAGAGGGCCGTCAGGGCGGCGACGTCGAGCGAGCGCCGGCGGCCGAGCGCCGCGAGCTCGGCGAGGAACGGCCGCCGCGCGGCGAGGAACGTCGTGACCACGCCGAGGACGTCCGACCCGGTGCGGGCGAGCCGTCCGCCGGTCGCCCGGACCGAGGCGGTGGCGTCCGCCTCCCAGCGGCCGCGCACGGCCGGCGAGGGTGCATCGAGGTAGCCCAGGAGGGCTGCGATCAGCCGCCTCCCCTCCGCTCGAAAGGCGTCGCGATCCAGGTCGTCATACGTCGGGGAGCTCAGGACCTCGCTCGCGCGATACGAGCGGGCGTAGGCCCGGGCAAGCCGGGCAGGTGTCGCCCCGAGCGTGGACAGCGAGCGTCGCGCGGGCCGGCGCGTCGCGACGATTCGCTCGAGGTCGGCCCGGCGGAAGCGTCGGTGACCGCCGGGCGTCGCGTAGGCCTCGACGCGGCCGCTGTCCGCCCAGCGCCGCAGGGTGTCCGGGTCGACACCGACCATCCGGCTGGCCGGTCCCAGGGAGAGCCATTCCGAGCTGCGTCGCGGCGGGGTCGCGGTTGCGTCCAGAGGAAGCTCCTGCGCTCGCCAGAAAATCTGGGCAATTCTAGGTACGCGTATCGCCCATCGACTGGCAGAGGGTACGAGCGTCAAACGGACCTTGTCAACGCCGCCTCGGGACAGTCGGGAATGGCTCGATGGCACGCCCGTCGAGCGCGCCTGGATCAGGCCGGGATCAGCTCGTGATCGTCACGGTGCAGGCCGTCGCAGAGGCCGTACCGAATCGCACCACCCTCGCCCGGGATCGGGATCGGCCGCATGATCTCGCGGACGTCGCCTTTGCGGCAGAACAGGAAGCCCTTCTTGCGCATCCACGCCCGGACGTGGGCGGGATCGCCATGGAACTCGAACGGGCCCGGGTTGATCGGCGCTTCGCCGGCCCACGAGACCGGCGTCTCGGCGGCCACGATGTCGAGGATGTTCATCCGCCAGGGCGTCCCGTCGATGATCTCGAGACAGCCGTCGCACCGGATCGACACGTTGTCCTTGACGATCGTCCCGATGCGCACGCCGAGGTAATCCATCGCGCCCGGATGGTAGCAATACCGGCAGGGACCGCCCCCGGCCAAGCCGATGTCAGCCGGAAGGCGGCTGGGAGGATCAGGAACGAGCGCACCTCAACGTGCGTGAGCGACCGCCCGGACCAGCCAACGCGCGAGTGGCCCGGATGGGCCGGGGGCGATTGGTGCCCCCAAGGGGATTCGAACCCCTGATCTCCACCTTGAAAGGGTGGCGTCCTGGGCCTCTAGACGATGGGGGCCGAGAGTGGCCGAGTCTAGCAGTGGCCAGTGCGGACGGTCGCTCAGGAGGTCGCGGGCGGTTCGATCGCGTCGTCGCGGCGGAAGGCTTGGAGGCCGCCGATCCCTTCCCTGGCCAGCGCGACCGTGGCGACCAGCGCGCCGACGGCGTCTGCCCACCCGATACCAAAGGCCTCCGACAGTCCCAGGCCGACCAGGCTCACGAGCGCGAGGAGCGCGGCGATAGCGGTCAGGAAGCTGTCGGCGCGGAGCGCCCGACTTCGGACCTTCGCTGCGACCCGGTACTTGGCGAGAGCGAGAGGCGGCAGCGCGGCCAGCGAGAACACGAGCAGGGCCGTCCCGACGAACGTCCCTCGCGGCTGCGCGTCCGCGGCCAGCGCCCGCAGCGCGCTCAGAGCCAGATAGGCCGCCAGCACGAGCAGGACGCCGCCGACGATCCCTTCGGCGACCTTCTCGGCGCGATCGGCGCGTTGCGGCTCCCGGGCCTCGATGCCGAAGCGCCAGACCAGCGCGATCGAGGCTGCGGAGTCCACGGCCGCATCGAAGCCGAAGCCGAGGAGCGACAGGCCCCCGCTCGTCAGCCCGGCCACGACGGCCGTCCCGCCGGCGAGGCCATTCAGGACGATGCTCACCACCGAGAGCGCGACCGCACGACGGACGAGCCCCTCGCGGGCCATTACGTGAGGATTGTGTTGCTGCGGGACGGCTCGGGCCTTGGCCGGGCGTCCTCGATCAGGAGGACTTCCAGAGCAGCGCGAACACGACGGTCACGGTGAAACAGCCGATCGCGGCGAGACCGGCGACGCCGCCCGTGACGGCGAGGGCCATCGCCCGTCCGGTTCGACCATGTGCCCCCGCGCGCCACATCTGGACCAGCGCTCCGAGCGCGATCGCCGCGCAGGCGACACCGAGCACCAGGAATCCGGAGCTCAGCATGGGAATCTGCGTGGCGTCGCGAACCCTGAGGATCGCGTAGCCGATGAACGCGACAGAGCCGAGGAAGGCGATCGCGACGACGACCCGGATCGGGGTCACGCCGATCGGCCCGAGGTGCATCCCGGATGCCCCGCGGGAGGCGTCGACACGCCGCGGCGCCGCCTGCGCTTCACCTCGATCGGGGTCCCAGCCGCTCATCGGCGGGAGCGTAGCAGGGGGTCAGGCTGCCGGTCTGGAACGGTGGTAGATCGCGACCTTGTAGGACAGGCGGGGCCGCTTGAGCGTCGCCCCGAGCTCGGCGCCCGGACCGCCGAAGGCGTCGCTCAGGAACGCCGTCGCCGCCTCCAGGGAGTCGAAGTCCCACCAGCAATGGATCACCCGGACGCGAAAGCCGGTCGAGAGGAACGGCCCGTTCCGGCGGCTCCAGGCCCCCTGCTCGGGTCGGTCGCCAAACAGGCGTGAGACGTCGTCGCGGCCGTAGTCGTGGACGACGAGCAGCTTGCCGTCCGGTCGAAGCACTCGATCGACCTCGGCCAGCTCGCTCGCCTCGATCCCACGGAATGCCGACCACAGGCCGACCACGACGTCCAGGGAGCCGTCGGTCGCGGCAAGCCGCAGCGGCTGCGAGAGCGGCGCATGCACCAGCCGTGCCCCGAGCGAGACGAGACCCTCCCCGATCGAGCTGTGCTCGGCGTCGATGAGCAGCACGTCGCGACCCGCGATCGGACCGAGGGCTTCGAGGCCCCGGACGATCTTGGACTCGCGATCGAGCGCGCCCGCCAGTCGGAGCGCGAGATCGGGCCGCAGGGGGACAGGCAGGTCGGACACCGTGCTGAATTATAGGTGGGGCACGCCGGCGCCCCGGTCGGTCAGGGGACGCGAAGGATGATCGCGGAGCGCCCGGCGAGCTCGATCGCGAGCGTCCCGTCAGCCTCGACGATTGGGCCGACCGGGCCGACCGACGGGCCGGCATAGAGCACCTCCGCGGTGGCTCCGGCCCGCGCGCTCCGGGCCAGGACGAGGTGCGTCGCCTCGATGCCGGCGTTCACCCCGACCGCCAGCCGGCCGTGCGCGTCGACCCGCTCGAAGGCAACGGCCACGTCGTGCGCGTCGACGACCCCGGAGTCACCGCGGCGCAGCAGCCGCTCGGCGCGGCGGAGGGCGAACAACCGCCGCGTCGCGTCGAGCAGGGCGCCGTCCCATCGCGACTCGTCCCACGGAAACGAGCGCCGGCAATCCGGGTCGAGGCCGCCTTCGAGCCCGATCTCGTCGCCGTAGTAGATGCACGGGGCGCCGGGCAACGTCGCCTGGAGCGCGATCGCCAGCTCGAGGGCCGGCCGATCGCCGCCGAGGATCGAGAGCGCTCGGGGCGTGTCGTGGCTGTCGAGCACGTTGAGCTGGACGGCGGTCACGTCCCGGTCGTAGGCCCCGAGAAGCTCGTTCAGTCGCCAGGCGAACCCTTGCCCATCCGTCCGCGCGATGCTCGCGTACTCGCGATGCGACCCGACGAGGGCTTCGTTGAGCGACGGTCCGGCCACGAAGCCGAGGATCGCCTCGGCAAGTGGGTAGTTCATCAGCGCGTCGAAGCGATCGCCGGCGACCCAGTCAGGGGCGACCATCCAGATCTCGCCGACGAGATAGGCCTCCGGATTGATGGCCCGGCAGCGGCGCCGGAACTCGGCCCAGAAGGGCGGATCCTGGATCTCGCCCGGGACGTCGAGCCGCCAGCCGTCGATCCCGAACCGGAGCCAATGCTCGGCGACCCGATAGATGTACTCGCGGACGAGCGGCTCACCGATGTTCAGCTTCGGCAGCGCAGGCAGGTCCCACCAGGCCTCGTACCCCAGGTGGGCGCGGGACTCGCCGCTCCCGCCGGCCGTCGTCCCCGGGACCGGGTTGTCGAGCGCGACGCCGGATCGCTCACGGGCATCCGGATAGGCGTCCAGCGGGATCCCGTGCTCGAGGGCCTCTTCGTCGAAATGGAACCAGTGCCGGTATGGCGATGCCACGCCGGATTCGAGCACGTGGTGGAACGGCCAGAACCCGCGGCCGGTGTGGTTGAAGACGCCGTCGAGGATGACGCGAATGTCTCGCGCGTGGGCCGCATCGATGAGCTCGCGCAGCGCCTCGTTGCCGCCCAGGAGCGGGTCGACCGTGTAGTAATCGTACGTGTGATAGCGGTGGTTCGAGGCCGACTGGAAGACCGGGGTCAGGTAGATGGCGTTGGCCCCGAGGCCGGCGATGTGGTCGAGGTGCTCCACGACCCCGAGGAGGTCGCCGCCCTTGAAGCCGTGGAGGGTCGGCGGCGAATCCCAGGCCTCCATCGGGCCCGGCTTCGGGACGCGGTCGCTGGCCGCGAAGCGATCCGGGAAGACCTGGTAGAAGACCGCGTCGCGGACCCAGGCTGGCGTGTCGACGGACATGGGCGCGATCGTCGCATGCGCGCGCCTCGCTCGCGCGGAGCTGGCGCGAGCCGGGGCCGCGCGGCTCGCGCCCGACGTGAGCACCGACCGGGATGCAGAATCCGGCCCGTGACCAGCTCCGTCCGCCGGATCCCGTGGGGGATCCTCCTCTTCCTCGCGTACGCCGGCCTCATCCTCGTCGCGATCGCGCTGTCGCTGCGCACCGTGATCGACCAGGCGATCAACGCCCCGGTCAGCTTCATCGGCGTCGTCGTCATGGCTCTCCTCGCCTACACGATCTTCACGATCACGCTCGTGCTCCAGCGAAAGGCCGCGGCGCGCGGGTTCGCCCTCGGGCTGAGCACCCTGACCGTGCCCCCGATCGCCCTGGCGCTCATCGGCGGCCAGCTCGTCGTCAGCCTCTTCTTCGCGACGCTCGGCATCCTGCTCGTGCGGGGACTGCGCGATCCACGGGTCGCCGGCTGGCTCGACCAGGCCTGAACGAGGACCCCGAAATCGGCGCGAGGTCGCCGGTGGCGCTACGCTCTGCAATCGTTGCCCGGCGGTGATCGTCGGGCCACCCACCTTCCGACATGAACCGATGAACCCGCACCGACGAGGCCAGCCTTGACCACGCCCTCGCGCCGCGCGGCCCAGAAGGGGCGCCCCGGCGATCGACCCAGGCGCGTCCCGCCCCGCAAGTCGTTCATGGAGCGCAACCGGAGCCGCCTGCTCCTGGGCGCCGTGGCCGTCGCCTTGCTCGCGGTCGGCGCCTTCGCCTTCTTCACGACCTCGACCGCCGGCTACTCCTGCGCGATCCGATGGCAGCCGAGCGCGACGCCGACCACGGCGCCGAGCGCCACCCCGAACCTCGGGTTCACCCAGGACGACATGGGCCACAACCACGTCGCGGTCGGTGTGCCGGTCAAGTACACGTTCTGCCCGCCCGCCAGCGGCAATCACTACAACGCGGCCGGCGTCGCAGGCCCCATCCCCGCGCGCCTGTACACGCCGAACGAGAAGAAGGTCCCCCAGAACTGGCTCCACAACCTCGAGCACGGCGCGCTCGTGCTCCTCTACAAGTGCGGCGGGACCACGGACCCCTGCAGCGCCGACGGCCAGCAGGCTCTCGGGGCGCTCGTCGCCAACTTCCCGATCAGCCCGATCTGCAAGATCCCGCCCGGCACGCTCAGCCCGGTCATCGCCCGGTTCGACGACATGGACTTCCCCTACGCCGCGCTCGTCTGGGACGAGGTCCTGCCGCTCCAGACCCTGGATCTCGAGCAGATCAAGGTGTTCTTCCTGCAGCATTCCGAGCAGCTGAATCCCGAGAAGCTGTGCGCGCTGCCGACCCCGACACCGGGGCCGAGCGACACGCCCGCCCCGTCCGCGACGCCGAGCACGGCGCCGAGCTCGGGGGCTTCGACCCAGCCGTCGGCCAGCGTCCAGCCGAGCTGATCGGGACCGGGAACCGGCGCGGATGCGACTCTTCGCCTTCCTCGCCGACGACGGGCCGACGGCCGGCCTGCTGACCATCGACGACCGCGTCGTCCGACTCGCGTCCGCCGACGGCGGGCTCGACCTCGCACTCGCCGAGGGCCGCTTCGGGCAGGTCCTCGAGGAGGCCGCCGGTGCGGAGGCTGGTTCGGGAGCCGGCGTCGGGCGCCGCCGCTCCGAGCTCGAGCCCCTCCCAGCGCTCGAGTATCCCGGCAAGATCGTCTGCGTCGGACTCAACTTCCGGGATCACATCGCGGAGCAGCACCTCGAGCTCCCGGCTCGCCCGATGCTGTTCGCGAAGTTCGGGAACGCGATCATCGGCGATGGCGAGCCGATCGTCCGGCCCGAGGGCACGACGGCGCTCGATCTCGAAGTCGAGCTCGGCGTCGTCATCGGGCGCCGGGCCCGGCGCGTGGCCGCAGCCGATGCGATGGACCACGTCGCCGGATACCTCGTCGTCAACGATGTCTCGGCGCGCGACTGGCAGGGCAACCGCGCCGCCCTTCGGGAGGGCGAACGCGGCGACGGCCAGTGGCTCCGGGCCAAGGGCTCGGACACGTTCTTCCCGATCGGGCCGATTCTCGCCACGCCTGAATCGATCCCGGATCCGCATCACCTCGCGCTTCGTAGCTGGGTCACCCGTGGCGGCGCGACGAACGCGGCGTCTTCGCCCGCGGACGCCATCTCGATGCAGGACGGCACCACCGCCGACATGGTCTGGCAGATTCCCGAGCTCATCGCCTACATCTCCCGCGCGATCACGCTCGAGCCCGGCGATATCCTGTCCACCGGGACGCCCGCCGGCGTCGGCGTCTACCGCGAACCGCCGCTCTTCCTGGAGCCCGGCGACCGCGTCCGGTGCGAGGTCGAGGGGATCGGCAGCGTCGAGAACCCCGTCGTCGACTGGACGACGGTGGGACAGGACGACTGATGCTCGCGCTCGTGAAGAACGCCGCGGGACCCGGGCTGGAGCTCACGACCGTGCCCGAGCCCGAGATCGGCATCAACGACGTCCTGATCCGGGTCCACAAGACCGGCATCTGTGGCACCGACCTCCACATCGAGGCCTGGGACGGCTGGGCTGCCGAGACGATCAGGCCGCCCCTCGTCGTCGGCCATGAGTTCGTCGGCTCGATCGTCGACGTCGGGGCCAATGTGAGCGACTTCCATCCCGGCGACCTCGTCAGCGGCGAGGGCCATGTCACGTGCGGCCGCTGCCGGCACTGTCTGGCGGGACAGCGCCACCTGTGCGCGAACACGGTCGGCCTCGGCGTTGGCCGCGATGGGGCGTTCGCCGAGTACGTCGCCCTGCCGATGACGAACATCTGGCACCACTGGCCAGGGATCGACGAGGAGGTCGCCGCGATCTTCGACCCATTCGGTAACGCGGTTCACGCGGCCCTGTCGTTCCCGATCCTCGGCGAGGACGTCCTCGTGTCCGGGGCCGGCCCGATCGGGCTCATGGCCGCCGCCGTGGTCCGCCACGCCGGCGCGCGCCTCGTGGTCGTCTTGGAGCCGAACGCATTCCGTCGCGAGCTCGCGATGCAGATGGGAGCCACGATCGCGATCGACCCGCGGGAACGCGATCTCGCTTCGGTCCAGGCGGAGCTTGGGATGGTCGAAGGGTTCGACGTCGCGCTCGAGATGTCGGGCAACGCCACGGCCCTTCGGACCGCGATCTCGAACATGGCCCATGGCGGCGGGGTCGCGATCCTCGGGCTGCCGACCGCGGAGATCCCGCTCGATGTCAACGAGATCATCTTCAACCAGCTGACCCTGCGCGGGATCTACGGCCGGGAGATGTACGAGACCTGGTACAAGATGGCCGTGCTGGTCCGGTCGGGGCTCGACATCTGCCCCGTGATCACGCACCGGTTCGGGTTCCGAGAGTTCGAGGCCGCGTTCGCCGCGGCCCGCTCCGGCGACTCCGGCAAGGTGATCATGGATTGGGGCGCTGCGGCATGACCACGCCAGCGGGCGCCGGCAACGACCCCCTCGCGTTCATCGCCGATGAGCTCGAGGAGCTGCGGGCGAAGCATCTCTACCGGCCGCTTCGGATCATGAGCGCCGCCCAGGGGCCCGTGACCGTCGTCGACGGCCGCGAGGTGATCTCCCTGTCGTCGAACGACTATCTCGGCCTCGCGAACCATCCGCGGCTCCGGGACGCGGCATTGCGAGCCGTCGGCGAGTTCGGTGTCGGCTCCGGCGCCGTGCGCACGATCGCCGGGACGATGACCCTCCATGAGTCCCTCGAGAGCGAGCTCGCGGCGTTCAAGGGCACCGAGGCCGTGCTGACCTTCCAGTCCGGCTTCGCCGCGAACACGGGCGTGATCCCGACGATCACCGGCGAGGCCGACCTGATCGTCTCTGACGCCCTGAACCATGCCTCGATCATTGACGGGATGCGTCTTTCCAAGGCGCCCCGCAAGGTCTTCCCCCACCGAGACGTCGACGCGCTTCGCGAGATCCTCCGGGAGGCCTCCGAGAAGGGCCGCCCCGACGGCGCGGGGCCGTACCGCCTGATCCTCGTCGTGACCGACGGCGTCTTCTCGATGGACGGCGACATCGCGCCGCTGCCGGGCATCGTCGAAGCGGCCGAAGCCTACGGTGCCGCCGTCTTCGTCGACGACGCCCACGCCTCCGGGGTCCTGGGCAGGAACGGCCGCGGCTCGGTCGACCACTTCGGGCTGCACGGCCGGGTGGCGATCCAGGTCGGGACGCTCTCGAAGGCCGTCGGCGTGCTTGGCGGTTACGTGGCCGGCTCGCAGGACCTGCGCGATCTCCTGATCCAGCGAGCCCGGCCGTTCCTCTTCTCGACGTCCCACCCGCCTGCGGTGGCCGCAGCGTGCCGCGAGGCGATCAAGGTGATGGAGGACGAGACCTGGCGGATCGAGCGGCTGTGGGCCAGCACGGGCCGCTTCAAGGCGGAGCTGGCCCGGCTCGGGTTCGACACGGGCCGATCGGAGACCCCGATCACGCCGATCATCGTCGGCGACTCGGAGGCAGCGATCCGGTTCTCCGGGCGCCTGTTCGAGGAGGGGGTCTTCGCGACGTCGGTCGTCTTCCCGACCGTCCCGCTCGACCAGGCCCGCCTCCGCACGATTGTGACGGCCGCCCTGACCGACGAGCACCTCGACCGCGCCCTCGAGACCTTCGCCCGTGTCGGGAGGGAGCTCGGGCTCATCGCCGGGTGATTGGGGAGCCACCCGACCCGCAGGCCCGGGATTTGCCGCTGGACTCTCACCTCCATACCGACCAGTCGCCCGATAGCGCCGTCCCGATCGACGTGTATGCCGCACAGGCGCTCGAGCGGGGGATCGCCGAGCTCGCGATTACCGATCACGTGGACTTCGACCCCCAGGACCCCGCTTTCGAGTACACGACGTTCGCCGACCGCGAGCGGATGGTCCGGGGCGCTGCGGATCGGTGGGGCCCGCTCGGCGTCACGATCCGATTCGGTGTCGAGCTGACCTACAACACGGCCTGGGAAGGTGACGTTCGCGAGCATCTCGCCCGCCACGCCTACGACTTCGTCATCGGCTCGGTGCACGATTGGCCCGGGTCGCCGTATCGCCGCTCGGGACTCCGTTCTTGGGTCGCGGGCCGGTCGCTCGACGAGATCGTCGGGCCCTATTACGCCGAGGTCACGGCCGCGGCCCGATCCGGCCTGTTCGACACCATCGGCCATCTCGACGTGGTGAAGCGCTATCTCCATCCCTACGTGACCGCGGCGGACCTCGCGGCGCGCCCTGACCTGCTCGAGACGGTGCTGCAGGCAATCGTGGATTCGGGCGTCGCGCTCGAGGTGAACACGAGCGGGCTCCGCCATCCGAGCCGGGAAACCTACCCGGCCGCGCCCACGGTGGAGCGATTCCATGAGCTCGGCGGCCGGCGCGTCACGGCCGGCTCGGACGCCCATCGACCCGACTGGTTCGCCTATCGGCTCGCCGCGGCCTACGACATCATCGAAGCCGCCGGCTTCATCGGAGTCGCCTTCCGCCGAGGCGGTGCCCCCGTCGAAGTTCCGCTGCCCGAACGCGACCGAGCCTAACGCGACGATGGGCGCATCGTTACCCGGGATGGACGGCGAAACGCTCGACCGGCTCGTGCAGGAGGCGCAACGGGGAGACCCGGGCGCTTTCGGACAGATCTTTGACGAGTTCCACGGACCGATCTATCGCTTCATCGCCAGCCGCGTCGGACGCCCGAGCGACGCGGAGGACCTGACGCAGCTCGTCTTCGTCAAGGCCCTGGAGGCTCTGCCGCGCTACCAGGCGCGCGGGGTTCCCTTCGGGGGCTGGCTCTTCCGGCTGGCCAGGAACGCAACCATCGATCACATCCGGACGCGCCGCGACCACGACGAGCTCGGCGAGGCGACGGACCGGCATACCGACGAATCATCACCTGAAACCCTGGCGATCCTCCGAACCGACCTCGACGAGATGGCGATCGCGCTCAGATCGCTGACGCCGGACCAGCGGGAGGTCATCGCCCTGCGGTTCTTCGCCGGGCTCTCGAGCCGGGAGGCCGCGGACCTCATGGGCCGACGCGAAGGGACGATCCGGGGACTGCAGTTTCGGGCCATCGCGGCCCTTCGCACCGCCCTCGGTGTCACGACCGAGGACGAGCACAAGACGGGATGAACGACGCTCTGATGAACCAGGACACGACGGCAACGGACGAGATGGAGCAGCGCCTGCGTGTGTACGCGGATGCGCGCCTGTCGCCGACCCCGGAAGCCGTGGAGCGGATGCGGGCAGCGATCGTGGCCCGGGCCGCTGGAGCGACCGCGATGCGGGACGTTCGGCGTTCGTCCGGCGCGGTCGTCCGACGCAGCTGGTGGCCGATCCGCTCGCGCCGGGCGGTCGGAGCGCTCCTTGCCGCGTCCCTGACCGTTGGGAGCGCGGCCGCGGTCTTCGGGGCGACGCCGGGGAGCCCGCTGTACGGCACCCGCCTGTGGCTCGAGACCCTGACGCTGCCGGTTTCCGGTGACGCCCGCATCGACGCCCAGGTCGTGCAGCTCGACCAGCGCGATGCGGAGGTCGAGCAGGCCTCGAGCGGCCAGGACGCGGCGGCCGTTACGGCTGCATTGGCCGCGTTCGACGAGGAGATGGCGGCCGCGGTCCGCGATGCCGGCAATGATCCTTCGAAGCTCGCGCACCTTGAGGCCGTGCTGCAGAAGCACATCACGGTGCTGGAGGGCGTTCTGGCCAATGCCCCGGCCGCCGCGGTGCCGGCGATCGAGGCCGCGATCACGGCCAGCAGCAAGGCTCTCGCACAGATCGAGGCGAGGCTGCAGCAGCTTCCGCCACCGACTCCGGGTCGCACGCCGGCGCCCCATCCGACGCCCGACGCGACGAAGCCGACCAAGACTCCGGCGCCTCGCTCGACACCCGCGCCGAAGCCGGACACGACCCCGGCCGTGCATCCGACGCCCGGCCACTCCTAACTGCCCGACCGGGTCGATCGGGGTCGGCTGCGAGCCAGCATCGCGCGGTCCGGAGAGCGCGCCCGAACGAGAGCCAGCCGCCTGGTTGTCCGCGCCAGCTCCAAATCGAGCACCCGAGCGAGCGCACTTAAACGCGCGTGAGCGAGGGAGCACAGGCGCCAACGCCGCGCCGGGCCGGCTGGGCGCGGCCGCCGGGCACAAAAAGAGAGGGCCCGGTTTCCCGGGCCCTCTCCTGGTCAGGTCCCTCTTGGGACTGCGGTTAGCGCCGGCTCTTCGCCCGCGCCGGGGTCAGGACGACGACGCTCGCAAGGAGCACGCCGAGCCCGACCACGAGCAGCCACGCGCCGTCGTTCGGGCCCGAGCTGTTCGAGCCGAGCGTGTCCGTCGGGGGCTGGGTCGGAGCAATCGTGTCACCGGCGCCGCCACCGATCGGAACGGGCGTGTCCGTCGGAGCCGCGGTATCGGTTGGAGCCGGGGTATCCGTTGGAGCCGGGGTATCCGTTGGAGCCGGGGTATCCGTTGGAGCCGGGGTATCCG
>DAINSJ010000002.1:0-24014 GCA_036741375.1 Candidatus Limnocylindrales bacterium | reverse complement strand
TTGGGAGCGGGGTCTCACCGGGGATCGTGCAGCCGGCGTTGAAGATCGCCTGGCCGGCCTCGTCCCAGTTGTAGCCTGCGAAATGGAAATCGAGGTAGTCGAAGGGCGGAATGATGTCGCCCCACGTCTCGTCGATCCCATCGAACCAGACCGGACCCGTGTGGTTGATGTGGCCGCCGGACAGTGTGACGGTGTCCGGGTAGCCCTGAGAGTCGATGGCCGGGTGTTCCGTGACGTACGGGTGCGAGTTCGAAGCTGTCGCGTGACAGATCGTGACCGTGGGCTTGTCACCGGCCAGGGACATCCCTGCCACACCGATGGTCATGAGGCCTGCTGCGAGCAGGGCCCCGAGCTTGGTTCGGTTCTTCATGGTTCTTGCGATTTCCCTCCGTTATCCCAACCCTGGACCTTGACCAGATTTCTCCGCAATCGCGATGCATGCAAGCACGTCTCGCGAGAGTCCGGATGTCGCAAATCGGACGAACCGGGCCCGTAGTGTGCCTGATGGTCCTACCGGAGTCCAGTACTTATTGGTACCTACCGGAGCGCCTATTCCTTCACCTATTCGCACAAAACCTCACCTAACCGACCAAACAATTGGTGCGTGTCGGCACACTCGCTGCGAATCTCGTACGACGGGTTGACCTGAAGGTCCGGGGCGGCTGATCAAGTACGGCGCCAGGAAAGCCCGGCGTTGTCGCCGCGTGACAAGCGGGCGCATCGTGGCCCGGGTCCGGAGCGAGGTCGCAACCCGAGCGGGCGGGTGGCGCGGATGGCTCGATACCATGGTGACGTGCTCGAGCAGGCCCCCTCGCCCACCGCCGCCCCACTTCGGGATCAGGTTCGCGCGGCCGTCGCTCGCGCCTGGGATCGGGCGGTCGCGTCGGGCGCCCTGCCGGCGGAGCCTCGCGACGGCTCGGGCCAGATCGACGTCGCCCGACCCACAAATCCCGATCACGGCGACTTCTCGACGAACCTCGCGCTCCGCCTGGCCAAGCCCCTGGCCATGCCGCCGACGGCGATCGCCGCCGCTCTGGCCGACGCCCTCAATGCCGAGGCCGCGGCGGAGCCCGACGCCCTCGTCCGCGAGGCCTCGACCGCCGGGCCGGGCTTCGTGAACCTGCGATTGACGGATTCCGCGCTCGAACGAGTCGTCGGCCATGTGCTCGCCGAGCCGGCTCGGTGGGGCCGGGTCACGAGCGAGACCGGCCGCCACGTCAACGTCGAGTTCGTCTCCGCGAACCCGACGGGGCCGCTCACGGTCGGCAACGCACGGGGGGCATTCGTCGGCGACCTGCTCGCTCGGGTCCTCGAAGCGGGCGGGCAACGGGTCACGCGCGAGTACTACTTCAACGACTCCGGGACGCAGGTGCGGAACCTGGGCCTTTCGGTGATCGCCGCCCTCGACGGCTCCCCGGTCCCCGAGGACGGCTACCACGGCGACTACGTGGCGGAGCTGGCGAAGGTCGTCCCCGCGGAACTGCTCGATCTCGCGAACGGGGCGGACCTCGCGAACGGGGCGGATCCCGCCACCGCGGTCGGTGGCTGGGCGGCGCAGCAGGTGCGGGCCGGGATCGAGGCATCGCTCGAACGGCTCGGCGTGCATTTTGACGTCTGGACCACCGAGGGCCGCCTCCACAGCGAGGGCTGGGTCGAGCGGGCGGTCCAGCGACTCCGCGACACGGGCCACGTGTACGAGGCCGACGGCGCCACGTGGTTCCGCTCGACGACGTTCGGGGACGACAAGGATCGGGTGATCATCCGGTCGAATGGCTCGCCGACGTATTTCGCCGCGGACATCGGCTATGTCGTCGAGAAGTTCAGCCGGGGCTTCGATCGACTCGTGTTCATCTGGGGCGCTGACCACCACGGAACCGTGGCCAGGGTCCGGAACGCGGCCAAGGCGATGGGCTTCAAGGTGGACGACATCGAGATGATCCTCACCGGCTGGGTGCGGTTCATCCGCGACGGCGAAGAGATCTCGATGTCGAAGCGGGCAGGAACGTTCATCACCCTGGATGAGCTCCTCTCGGAGCTTGGCACCGACGCGGCGCGCTGGTTCTTCGCCAGCCGCGGCGCGAATGTGAACATGGACATCGACATCGAGCTCGCGAAGCGCCAGTCGAGCGAGAACCCGGTGTACTACGTCCAGTACGCCCACGCCCGGATCGCCTCGATCCTGCGGAAGGCGACCGATGCGGGTCTCGCGCCAACGGCCGGCGCCGACGGGTTGCTCGGCGGGGAGCCCGAGGGCCGTCTCGCCCGCGTCGTGGCCCGGTTTCCGGAGGTCGTCGAAGACGCGGCGGCCGGGCAGGAGACCCAGGGCATCACGACCTATGCAACCGAGCTCGCGACCGCGTTCCACGCGTTCTACCGCGATGCACGCGTCGTCGACCCCGATGCCCCAGAGCGATCCGCGAAGCGGCTCGCGCTCGTCGAGGCGGCTCGGGTCACGCTCGCGAACGCGCTGGGCCTGCTGGGGATCTCTGCGCCCGAATCGATGTAGCGCAAGGAGCCACGGCGCGGCTCGCAGATTCCGGCATTCGGTGGCTTCGCGTGCGGTGGCTTGTGTTCCCTGGGACACAACCGAGACCGAATTCGATTCGCGAGGCCGTCAGCAGCGGTGTCAGATTCGGCGATCCGTGCACGGTTTGCCCATGCCCGACTGGACCACGACGGCCGAAGCGGCCTTGATTCGGCCGACTACGTCGCGGTTGTGTCCGCACGAACACAAACCGCGCCGATTCCGAATTGATGTACGTCGGAGCGCTGGGCGTCAGCCGGGAAGGAAGCCCGCGAGCCTGGTGGAGCTCGTGCCGATCGCGAGCGAGACTCGCGTCGAGCCGGCGACGTGAACCACCGTTCCGGCGAGCGCGCGGGCGGTCACCGCCGTCCTCGCGGCCGAGGCGAACGCCTCGGCGTCGCTTGCCGTGTCCCAGGCGCTCTCGACCGCGACGGCGTCACCAGCCGGCCCCTCGAGCAGGATCAGCCGGTCACCGCCCCAACCGGCCGCCGCGTCGCTCGCGAGGTTCGGGGCGATCCCAGCCTCCGACAGCCACAGGCGCAACAGGAGCTCTCCCAGGGTGTCCTGCCCGGTTGCCGTCCAACCGGCGCCCATGCGGCTCGCGAGGTCGGGCGGCAGGGCCACCGCGATCGGCTTCTCGCCGGCCGAGTACTTGTCGGGGTGGATGATCTGCTCGGTCGAATCCGGCGGTTTCGCGAAGGCGGCATTCACGGCCTTGTAGCCGCCGGTCTGGAGCAGCCCCTGCACGAAGGCGAGACCGGCGGTATACGGGAAAAGCGCGGTGTCGCGGAGATACGGCGGGGCGTTGTTGAGCGCCGCGAGCGCGGCGGGGTCGGTCGCATCGGCGTAGAGCTGCGCCAGATCGTCGGGCCCGAAGTGCTGCTGCATCCACGAGTACTGGGCCGACACGGCGTCGCCTTCGACCAGGGCGAGCCGCGCGAGCGACCGATCGCCCTGGTCGAGTGCCTGGAGCCCGAGCGACTTCAGGTCGAAGTGCTGGTCCTCGAGCTCGTGCGTGAACTCGTGGGCGTACGTCGACTGCTGCGTGGGGCCGACTCCGCCCGACCGGCTCACGACGAACAGCTGCTTCTCGGTCGGCGAGTAGTAGCCCGCGACCTGCCCGGTCTGGAGCGCGAGCACGAGGGCCTGCAGCGACGAGCCCTCGGGCAGGAACCCCAGCGCGATCAGGGTGCGTTCGCCAATCTCGATCGCGGCTGCCGGATTCTGCCGGTCGAAGTCGGCCTGGAGGTTCTTCTTGAGCTGGGCCTCGTCGATCAGGACCGGGGCGATGTCGTTGGTCGGTTGGAGTCCGCGGATCGTCTCGATCTGGGCGCGGATCGCCGCGTAGACCGTTGCCGGATCGGCTGCGCTGGCCGACGGCCCGACCGCGGTCGATGGTTCGACGGTCGGGGTCGGGGACTGGCTCGACGTCGCCGGGCCGCAGCCGACAAGGCCGGCGATGAGCAGGGCAGCCGCGGCGATCGATCGGGTCCGCATCGGACGGCGATGCTACAGGCTGGATCGGACGCGGTCCGCTGCCGCCGGGTGCGTTGGCGTTTCTTAACCGGTTGGCGGGTTGGGTCTGAACAACCCGATCCTACTGTTCACCTCGGACCGAACCCTTGAGGTTCCATCCTCCCTCCCTCCGACCGGGGGCGCCAATTGGGCAGGCGCTCCCGGTCTTTCTATTTCCACCTCACGCGAGCGCGAACTCGACGGAAACGTCGTGGCAACGGCCCTGGGACACCGGCTTCCGATCCCGGTTGTGTCTCACCGGACACAGACTGGCTGTTGGCGACCCGCACTGAGGTCCGAGGGCGTCGTGATGGGCTGTCAGCGAACGAGGCCGACGGAATCGCCGTCGCTGCGCACCCGAATGTGCTGTCAGTGAACGACTGGACGAATTCATGGTGGCCCGAGCCGCTCCCCGACCGATTTGGGTCCACGTTGTTCCCCAGGGGCACAAATTGCCACGATATGACCCAGTACGGGGCTCGGAGCGGCCGGACACGTCCGACTCGTTCTGTGGGAGCACAAGTTGCGGGTGGCCGCGGACCGCGCGGGTTGCCTGGCAATCGGGCGCGCAGGGTGGTGTGTCAGAATCGCGGCGATGGAGATCACCTGGTACGGGCGAACGTGCGTGCGGCTGCGGGGACGGGACGCCGTGGTCGTGGCGGACGCGTACCAGTCGGTCGTCGGGCCGACGGGCCGCGGGATCACCGGCGATATCGCGATCTACAGCCACCCCGACGACGAGCCGCTCCCGCGAGCGAAGGGCACCCGATCGCGCGATGGCAAGACCGTCCTGCCTTCGAGCCTGGAGAACGCCTTCGTGCTCGATGGGCCCGGCGAGTACGAGGTCAAGGACGTCCTCCTGACCGGGATCCGAACCTACCGCGACGACGACAAAGGCTCGCAGCGCGGTCGCGGCACCGCGTTCGTCGTCGAGCTTGATGGGTTGCACACGATCCACCTCGGCGACGTCGGGCACCTGATGACCGAGGAGAAGCTCGGCGACATCGGCTCGATCGACATTGCCTGCGTGCCCGTCGGAGGGGCGCTCAGCGCGACGAAGGCCGCCGAGCTCGTTGCCCAGCTGGATCCCAAGATCGTCGTGGCGATGCCGATCTGCGCGGACGAGGCGGACTGTGCCGAAGCGCTGGCGAAGTTCTTCCACGAGATGGGCGGCGAGCCGACGCCGCAGGCGAAGCTCGCGATCTCGATGTCGACGCTGCCCCAGGAGACCACGACGATCGTCCTCGAGTCGCGGGGCAAGACCTAGGGGCGACGCGGCCCCCGGGCCGCGTGCGGGCCGCTCGCGGGCGGCTCGCGGGCGGCGTGGCCCCCGGGCGGCGCCGTTGGGACGAGGCTATTCCACACGGAATGGCGATCATCGCGAGCGTGCTTGCCGGACGCTCGAATCCGACAGATTCGCCCTGGCGTTGAGCGCGCTGAGGCCGAAACGTATTCCGCTCGGAATTTAGGTCAGGGCTGCGCCGCGGCGGGGCTGCGCCGCGGCAGGGCTGCGCCGCGGCGGGGCTACGGCGCGACTCGCCACGACCGGGCGACCGACGCGCCCGAACCTACGGCGCGACGCGCTCGAGAACCGGCCGGCCGCGCTTGACCACCGCGCGGATGAGGTCGGCGGCCGGCCAGTACGGGATCTGCCGATGGCTGGGCACGCGCCAGATCGCCAGGTCCGCCTGCTTGCCGGGCTCGAGCGATCCGACCGTGTCGCCGATCCCGAGCGCGAACGCAGCGTTGATCGTCGTGGCGGCAAGCGCCTCGGACGGGCTCAGCTTCAGGGCGAGGCACGCGACCGTCATGACGAGCGGCAGGCTCGCCGTCGGCGAGGTCCCGGGATTGAAGTCCGTCGCGAGCGCCACCGGGACGCCGCGCTCGATGAGCTTCCGGGCCGGGGCGAACTGCTCGTGCATGAGGAACCAGGTCGTCGCCGGGAGGAGCGTCGCGACCACCGGCCGGTCCCCCGCCGCGGCGGCCGCGAGGGCGTCGATGCCCGCGTCCGAGGGAGCGGCGAGATGGTCCGCCGACAGGGCCCCGATCTCGCCGGCAAGCTCCGCGCCACCGCTCGGTGCCAGCTCGTCGGCATGCAGCCGCGACGCGAGCCCGAGCCGCGCTCCCGCCTCCAGGATCCGCCGCGACTGATCCTGGCTGAAGACGCCGACCTCGCAGAAGACATCGGCGAATCGCGCCCGACCCTGGGCCGCTACCCCGGGCAGCTGCTCGTCGATCAGGTAGCGGACGAACGCCTCGACGCCGTCCGGCCGGCCCCGGAACTCGGGCGGCACGGCGTGGGCCCCGAGCCAGGTCGGCAGGACCTCGATCGGGCCTTCCTGGCCGAGGCGGTAGGCCGTCTCGAGGAGCCGAAGCTCCGTCGGGAGGTCCAGCCCGTAGCCGGACTTGGCCTCGATCGTCGTCGTGCCATGTGCGAGCATCTCGCCGAGCCAGCGCCGGCCGTGCTCGGCAAGTGCCTCCGAGGAAGCCGCCCGGGTCGCCGCGACTGTCGAGAGAATCCCGCCACCGGCGGCGAGAATCTCGAGATAGCCCGCGCCCTGCTGGCGGAGCTCCAACTCGCGCTCACGGGTCCCCGCGAACAACAGGTGAGTGTGGGGATCGATGAGCCCCGGCGTGACCGTGCCGCCGCCCGCGTCGAGGCGGGCGAAGCGCGCCAGCGGGTAGCCGCTCCCCTCGAGCGCCGCGACGAGCTCGGCGCGCGGGCCGACCGCGAGGATCTGGCCATCCCAGCAGGCGACCACGGGGCCGTGCTCGACGCTCGCCTCGCCGGCCGGGGCCAGGAGCGAGCCCGGGTCGTTCTGGCGAGCGCCGGCGCGAAGTCCGCCGGCCATCGTGACGACCTCGGCTGCCCCCTCGACGAGGAGGCCGGGCAGCCCGACTGACGCCCGCCCGCCCTGGATCAGCCGGAGCGCCATCGTTCCCTCAGGCCTGCTGCCGCTCGATCACGCCCGCATCTCTGCGGCGAGACGAACCTCGAGGGCCATCTCCGGCCGCGGATCGCGAAGGCGGAGCGCCGCCGCGGCCGCCGCGAATCGGTCCTCGACCGGGGCGTCGGCCGGAACGCCGGCGTGGACGGCGGCGTCGTCGAACGCGGCCAGCGGCGCCAGCCCGATCAGCTCGGACTCGCGAATCGAGATGCCCTCCGAAGCTGCGAGCTCCTCGACCTCGTCCCAGACCCGCCACATCGGCGTCGTGTGGAAATCGAGCAGGTTCATCGAGACCTGGGCGCAGTCGAGCTCCTCGATCATGAAGCCGTTCGCCTGGACCGCCGGCAGGCCGCCGCCGGACTCGCGCACGGTCCGCGCGATGCGCTTCGCCGCCGCGAGGTCGTCCGACTCGAGGTTGATGTTCCAGGCGATGAGGAACGGCCGGGCTCCGACCGCGACCGCGCCGGCCCGAGGATGGACCCGCGCCGGCCCGAAGTCGGGCTCATGGCCGACCTCGTGGATGGTCTCGCGCAGGCCCTCATAGCCGCCGCGTCGAACGTCGGCGAGCCGGATCCGCTCCGGCTGGAGCGCGGCCCGGGCGTAGAGGTAGACCGGCAGGTCGAACCGCCTGGCAATCCGCTGCCCAAACGTCCGGGCGAGCTCGATGCACTCATCGAGGGTCGTCGATGCCAGCGGCACGAATGGGATGACGTCGACCGCCCCGATCCGGGGGTGCTCGCCGGTGTGCTGCTCGATGTCGATCTCGCGGATCGCCACCTCGATCGTGGCGTCGAGCGCCGCCTCGACGGCGGGCGCCTCTCCCGCGAGGGTCAGCACGGAGCGGTTGTGCGAGGCGTCGCTGGTCCGGTCGAGGAGGTACGCGCCCGGCGTCGCTTGAACCGCCTCCGCCAGCCGGTCGACGACCTCGGTCCGGCGGCCCTCGGAGTAGTTCGGGACCGACTCGACGAGCATGCCGCCATCGTGACACGCGGGCCTCGTCGTCGCGGCCCTTGGCGTCGTGGGCCCGGTAGACTTTTCCGCGCCCAGCTCTGCTGTCCGCGCCCTGAGGGAGGTCATTCCGAGTGACCGCGTCCGCGCCCAACCCGGCCACCGCCCCGGCCCGCCCGAGCCTCATCCAGAACCGCGATTTCCAGAAGCTCTGGACGGCCGAGACGATCAGCGTCTTCGGCTCGCAGGTGAGCGCGCTCGCGATCCCGCTCACCGCGGCGCTC
Source organism: Candidatus Limnocylindrales bacterium (assembly GCA_036741375.1). Taxonomy (GTDB): domain Bacteria; phylum Chloroflexota; class Limnocylindria; order Limnocylindrales; family CSP1-4; genus UBA5189. Next base: position 15,795 of record DAINSJ010000002.1, on the reverse strand, counting down.
ATCCTCAAGGTCGAGCCGTTCGCGTTCGCGCTGCTCGGGACCATCGAATTCCTGCCGTTCATCCTCTTCACGCTGCCCGCCGGCGCCTGGGTCGATCGCCTCCGCCGTCGCCCGATCCTGATCAGCGGCGACCTCGGCCGAGCCATCGCCCTGGCCACGATCCCGGCCGCCTACTTCCTCGGGGTCCTGACGATCTGGCAGCTCTACGTCGTGGCCTTCATCACGGGAACGCTGACGGTGTTCTTCGATGTCGCCAACCAGAGCTATCTGCCGTCGATCATCGAGCGCGATCAGCTCGTCGAGGGCAACTCGAAGCTCCAGATCAGCCAGTCGGCGGCGCAGATCGCCGGCCCCGGCATCGCCGGCTACCTCGTCGGCATCGTGACGGCGCCATTCGCCATCCTCCTCGACTCGCTGTCGTTCCTCGTCTCGGCGTTCTTCGTGTTCCTGATCCGGCGGCCCGAACCGCCGGTCGTGCACCACCTCGACGAGTCGGGCAAGCCGAAGGCCTCGATCGTGTCCGAGGTGCGGGATGGGCTCCGCTTCGTCCTCGGCCACCCGTCGCTTCGCGCGATCTCAGCCGGGACGGCCACGTCGAACCTCTTCTTCAGCATCGCCTTCGCCGTCTACATCCTGTATGTGGTCCGCGACCTCGGGCTGAGCCCCGAGACGATCGGTATCGTGTTCGCCATCGCCAACGTCGGGACGCTGTCGGGCGCCGTCCTCGCCAACCGCATCGCGAAGTGGTTCGGCCTCGGCGCGGCCATCATCGGCGCGCTGTTCATCGGCAGCTTCTTCCCGCTGCTCGTGGCCATCGCCCCGCCAGGGAACGCCGCGATCCCGTTCCTCATCGTGGGCGGTGTGCTCGGCGGGATCGGCCAAATGGTCTACAACATCAACCAGGTGAGCTACCGCCAGGCGATCTGCCCGCCCCGGATGCAGGGCCGGATGAACGCGACAGTGCGGTTCCTCGTCTGGGGCACGATGCCGATTGGCAGCATCATCGGTGGCGTCCTCGCCTCGAACATCGGGCTTCACGAGACGATCTGGATCGGGGCAATCCTCGGCTTCATCCCGGCGATCTTCCCGTTCTTTTCGCCGGTCCGTCACCTCCGGACGATGCCGGAGCCGGTGACCGATAACGCCGACGAGGGCACCGCTTCGGCGACCGCCTGATCTACTCGAGCATCGGGACGCGTATTCCGCGCTCCCGGGCCACCTCGATCGCGTGCTCGTAGCCGGCATCCACGTGGCGCAGGACGCCCATCGCGGGATCCGTCGTCAGCACGCGCTCGAGCTTCTGGCGGGCGAGGTCCGTCCCGTCGGCCACGACGACCATCCCGGCGTGCTGGCTGTACCCGATCCCAGTGCCGCCGCCGTGGTGGATGCTGACCCAGGTGGCACCGGCGGCGGTATTCACCAGGGCATTGAGGAGCGGCCAGTCCGCGACCGCGTCGCTGCCGTCCAGCATCGCCTCCGTCTCGCGGTTCGGTGACGCCACCGAGCCGGAATCGAGGTGATCCCGGCCGATCACGATTGGCGCCGAGACTTCGCCCGTCCGGACCAGCTCGTTGAACGCGAGCCCGGCTCTCGCCCGCTCGCCGTAGCCGAGCCAGCAGATCCGCGCCGGCAGGCCCTGGAACGGGACCTTCTCGTGAGCAAGCGTGATCCAGCGACGCAGGCCGGTGTCGTCCGGGAAGAGGTCGAGGATCGCCCGGTCGGTCCGGAGGATGTCGGCCGGGTCGCCGGAGAGCGCAACCCAGCGGAACGGCCCGCGGCCTTCCTCGAACTGCGGCCGGATGAACGCCGGCACGAAACCGGGGTAGTCGAAGGCGTTCTCGACGCCGGCCTCCTGGGCCTGCGCGCGGAGGTTGTTGCCGTAGTCGAACACGACCGAGCCGGCCTCCTGGAAGCCCAGCATCGCCCGGACATGGTCGGCCATCGAAAGCATGGAGCGCCGGACGTATTCGTCCGGCTGGAGCTCGCGGAGGCGGCGGGCGTCGTCGAGCGCGATCTCGACCGGGACGTAACCGGCGAGCGCGTCGTGGGCCGAGGTCTGGTCGGTGACGACATCGAAGTGTTCGCCGGCTTTCGCCCACGCGGGCTCGATTTCGGCCGCGTTGCCGACGAGCGCGATCGACATGGCCTCGCCGGCCGCGGCGGCGGCTCGTGCGACCTCGAGCGCCTCGTCTGGATCGTCCGTCAGCCGATCGACGTACCCGATCGCCAGCCGCCGTGCGGCCCGGACCGGATCGACCTCGATCGCGATGCAGACGCCCTCGTTCATCGTGACCGAAAGCGGCTGGGCGCCGCCCATCCCGCCGAGCCCGGCGGTGAGCACGACGCGGCCCTTCAGCGACCCGCCGAAATGCTGCCGGGCGAGCTCGGCGAAGGTCTCGTACGTGCCCTGGAGGATGCCCTGGGTCCCGATGTAGATCCAGGAGCCTGCGGTCATCTGGCCGTACATCATCAGGCCCTGCCGCTCGAGGTCCCGGAAGACATCCCAGGTCGCCCACTTGCCGACGAGGTTCGAGTTGGCGATCAACACCCGCGGCGCCCATTCGTGCGTTCGCAGCACCCCGACCGGCTTGCCGGACTGGACCAGCAGTGTTTCGTCGTCGGCGAGCCGGCGGAGCTCGCGGACGATCGCGTCGAAGGCCGCCCAGCTCCGGGCGGCGCGGCCCGTGCCGCCGTAGACGACGAGCGCGTCGGGATCCTCGGCGACTTCCGGATCGAGGTTGTTCATCAGCATCCGGAGGACCGCCTCCTGCTGCCAGCCGCGGCACGACAGCTCGGTGCCACGCGGGGCCCGGACGGGCCGCGCACCCGGGAGGGCGGTCACGGGTGGAGCTCGGCAAGGAGCAGCTCGCCCAGGTGGCGGGCCCCGAGCGAGAACACGGTGATCAGCAGGTTCTTGTCCTTGATCCACACGTGATAGGTATGACTGCCGGCGCTGCACGTACCGATAAAGACCGTTCGACCGGCGATCGTGGTTTCGGCGTGGCCGACGATCGCGCTCGAGCTACCGCAGACGCCCTCGTCATATGTATCGCGCCAGTCCCGGAATCCGCTGTCGGTCAAGGCGCCCGGCTTGAGCTTCACGACGAACGCGTTCGCCAGGTCGGACGATCCGGTGTCGACGACGACGGCTCCCACCGCCCCCGTTGCAATCTTCGCCAGGACCGGCTCCTCCTGGGCGCCCTGATCGCCCTCGGGGGACTCCTCGACGGGCAGGCCCGCCACGGTCGCCGGCAGCGCCTTTAGGAGCTCCGGATCGATGGTGACGGAGTTCGCGATGTCGGATGGGCCGGGCGAGGTGTCGTCCATGGGGGGCGTTCCGAAGTCGGTTGGCGTCGAGCCGGGCGGCGCGCTCGGTTGCATCGTCGAGCAGGCCCCGAAGGCGAGCGCGAGGGCGAGCCCAGCCGGGACGGCTCGTAGCCACGCCGCGCGGCGGAGCGACGTTTCGCGGGGCGGCAGGTGGGGGCGGAGCGAGCCGGTCCGAACCTTCATAGCTCGCGCCGGACGACCGGAAAGCGTTCGTCGTCGACCGCGATGTGGAAGCCGCAGTCGACCCAGAAGGCGGGCGTGGCCGCGCTCGTCGTGTCCGGCCGCGCGCCAGGCTCCGGATAGGCCTCGACGGCCGCGAAGCCGCGTCCGCCGAGATCCGCGACGACCTCCGCGATGAGGTGCTTCGCCAGGCCCTGACCCCGCGCGGCAGCCGTCGTTGCGATGCATGTGATGACCGCGGGCAGGGGCGTCGCGGGCAGCTGGCGGTAGAGGTCGCGGACGCGCTGAGCGCGGGGATACGCGGACAACGGCCCGAACTGGCAGTAGGCAGCCGCTTCGCCGTCGACCTCGAGGACCTTCGCGTAGGTCCCGAAAACGCGCATGCCGCGACCGAGCAGCTGGAGCTTCCGCGGCGCGTCGGCACCGAACGCCGGTCCCTGGTCCCGACGCGGCGCGAATGGGTTGTCGATCGGCTCATCGTCGTCGCCGGCCGGGCCGAAGGGATTCGCGGAGGCTCCTCCACCGGCGCGCGAATCGAATGGGTTGAACCGCGGGCCCGCGTCCGGGGGCGCGAACGGGTTGTCGGAGCGCGGCGCAGGCGGTGGCGGTGGTGGCGCGCCGGCGAGCCAGGACAGGCGGGCCGCCTTCGAGCCGCGCTGCTGGTCCTCCCAGTAGTCGCAGGTGCGATGGTCGAAGCCGGGGTCGGCGCACGGCGGGATGCGCTCGAAGGCGGCCGCGTCCTGGACGTCGAGGACCCGGATCACGGTCATGCGGTGCGGCTCGAAGTTGCGAGCGCTGCGAGGGCGCCGTCGCGGACGAGCCTCGTGGCCGCCTCGAGGTCGGGCCCGGGCTCGCGGTCTCGCGTCCATGGCGGGACCACGGCCCGGATCTGTTCGTGCGCCGCGGTGACACCCACGCCCGCTGCCACGCCGCCGGTCGCGGCCATCCGCAGGTCGAGGGCCCGCGTGCCACACACGAGCTCGATCGCGAGGATTCGCTCGACATGCTCGAGGACGGTCCTCGCGTGGCGACCCGCGATCGGCCCCATCGAGACGTGGTCCTCCTGGTTCGCGCTCGTCGGGATCGAGTCGACGCTCGCCGGATGGGCGAGCACCTTGTTCTCCGAGACGAGCGCCGCCGCGGTGTACTGGATGAGCATCATCCCGCTATCGAGACCCGAGTCGGAGCCGAGGAACGCGGGGAGGCCACCGTTGAGCTTCGGGTCGACGAGGTTCGCGGTCCGACGCTCGCTGATCGAGCCGAGCTCGGCGAGCGCGAGCTTCGCGAAGTCCAGGGCGAGCGCGACCGGCTCGCCGTGGAAGTTGCCGCCCGAGATCACGAGCCCGCCGCCGGTGGCGCGGGCGTTGACGTCGGCGCCCCCGCCGTCGGGGAAGACGAGCGGGTTGTCGGTGGCCGCGTTCATCTCGATCGCGAGGACGCGGCCGAGGTGGTCGAGCGCGTCGCGAGCGGCGCCGTGGACCTGCGGCACGCAGCGGAGCGAGTACGGGTCCTGGACCTTGTGCGCCGAGCCGTGATGCGACTGCTGGAGCTCACTGTCGCGCAGGAGCCAGCGCAGCTCGCTCGCGACCTGCACCTGGCCCGGATGCGGTCGCGCTGCCTGATACGCCGCTGCGAATGCCACGTCCGTTCCGAGCATGGCCTCGACGCTCATCGCCGCCGCGACGCTCGCCGTCCGGAGGAGCCGTTCCGCGTCGACCGCCAGGAGGGCTCCGAGCGCCGTCATGAGCTGCGTCCCGTTCAGGAGCGCGAGGCCCTCTTTGGCGCCAAGGGTCAGGGGTTCGAGGCCGTTCTCCTTCAGGGCGGCGAGCGCTGGGAGAACCGTTCCGCTGAGCTCGACGCTGCCGCGGCCGATGAGCGGCAGCGCGAGATGGGCCAGCGGCGCGAGGTCGCCGGACGCTCCGACGGAGCCCTGGGCCGGTACGACGGGATGGATCCCGAGCCGCAGGAAGTCCAGGAGCCGGTCAGCGACCTCCGGGCGGACCCCCGAGAACCCGAGCCCGAAGGTGTTCGCGCGCAGCAGGAGCATCGCCCGGACGATCTCCCGCGGGAGCGGATCACCGACGCCCGCGGCGTGGCTGAGCAGCAGGTTCTCCTGGAGGCGCTCGGCGTCGGCCGCGTCGATCGAGCGGTCAGCAAGCGCCCCGACCCCGGTCGTCACGCCGTAGACGACGGCCTTCTCGGCCACGAGTCGCTCGACGACGTCGCGCGATCGCTGCATCCGGGTCCGGGCGGCGGGGTCGAGCGCGACCGATGCTCCCCGCCGCGCGACGGCCTCGACCTGCTCGACCGTGAGGTCCCGGCCGGTCAGCAACACCTGGGGCTCGGTCACCCGGGCAGGATAGTCGGCTATCCTCGGCGCTTGCTCGCATTCATCGACCAGATTGTCATCCCGTTCCTGAACTCGCTGTATGGCGCGGTCGGCTACCTCGGGGTCGGCATCGCGATGGCGATCGAGTCGGCGATGGTGCCGCTCCCGTCCGAGTTGATCCTGCCGTACGCAGGCTTCCTGATCTCGGACCCCTCGCAGGTCGAGCCGCTGAGTCACGGGGCATGGTCGTTCTGGATCGTCGTGATCGCGGCGACGCTCGGGAACACCGTGGGCTCGCTCATCGGGTACGCGATCGGGGCCTGGGGTGGTCGCCCATTCCTCGAGCGCTACGGCCGCTACCTCCTCATCAGGCCGCACGAGATCGCGACCGCCGAACGGTTCTTCGCCAGGTACGGCCCTGCGACCGCGTTCTTCAGCCGCCTGCTGCCGATCGCGCGAACGTTCATCTCGTTCCCGGCGGGCGTAGCCCGGATGCCGCTCGGGACCTTCATCGCCTATTCGACGGCGGGTGCCTTCATCTGGTCGACGGCGCTCGTCTACGCCGGCGTCCGCCTCGGCGAGCACTGGGCCGACATCCGCCACGCCCTCCAGCCGTTCGACCTGGCGATCGCGGTCGTCGCCGTGGCTCTCATCGCGCTGTTCATCTGGTGGCGCCTCGGCCGGCCGGGCTGGCGTCGCCGGCAGGCAGACAGCTAGCGCCGCGCGGCGACCCGGCCCTCGCGACTCACGGCGAGATCTCCTCGGGAGCGGAACGTCTCGGGTCCTCGGGCGCGGGCGTGGATCGGAACGCCCGCCAGAGCAGGAGGTCGTAGACGATCTTGAGGCCGCCGGCTAGGAGAAACGGCAGAGCGGCGAGACCCGGCACAGCGATGAGGGGCCCGGCGATGAGCGGGCTGACAGCGGTACCCGCCGTTCGCGCGATCCCGGTGACGCCGGCCGCGGCCGATCGCTCGTCCGGGTCGACGACGGCCATCGTGTAGCTCTGGCGGACCGGAACGTCCATCTGGCTCATCGTCGATCGCGCCAGCAGCACGAGGACCGCCAGTGGCAGGGTCGGCATGAGGGGAACGAGCATCAGCAGCACGTTCGCCGGGATGTGGGTCGCGACCATCGTGTTGATGAGGCCGATTCGACGGGCGATGCGGGCGGCCACGAGCGCCGAGAACGCGGCGAGAATGTTCGTCCCGAAGAAGATCGCCCCGATCACCGGCTCGGGGATCCCGAACCGCGTGTAGAACCAGAACGCCACGAGGCTCTGGAGGATCAGGCCGCCGGCGAAGGCATCGAACGCGAAGAGGAGGGAGAGGCGGGCGACGATCCCGCGCGAGCGATGGAGGCCGAACCGGCGGGCGATCGACGCCGCCGTCCGCGGGACCTCGATCGACGGCGAGATCGTGAGCACGATCGGGACCATCAGGAGCCCGATGCCGGCGTAGCCGAGCAGGACGACGCGGTCGGCCGCGAGCTCGGTGAAGCCCGAGCCCCGCAGTAGGCCGACCGTCACGCCCGTGACGAGCGCCCCGGTCGCAGTCGCCAGAGACCCGACGAGGTTGTACCAGGCGAAGACCCCGGTTCGACGCCGATCCTCGATGACGTGCGCAAGCGAGGCCTGCTCGATCGCCAGGAACGGACCGACCTCGCTTCCTGTCGGGCTGATCACGCCGAGCGTGGCCGCCACGATGAGGACGACGAACGACGAGGTCGACGCGAACACGACGCCGGCGCCGGCCATCAGGAGGCCACCGACCATGAGGGTGCGGCGCCGCCCGAACCGATCGGCCTGGGTCGTGAGCCACAGGCTGATCAGCGTGTCGCCGACGAGGGTCAGGCTCAGGACGACGCCGATCGCGGCGCCATCGAGGCCGGTCGCGGCGAGGTACAGCACGAGGATGACCGCGAGCGACCCGTAGGCGAACATCCGGAGCCCGCGCGCCACGAAGAGGAGGCGCGCATCCCGGGTCACCGGCCGAGTGTAGGATGCCGGCGTGACCGCCTCGCACGCTCCCAGCCCGCACGACAGCGACGCCATGGCCGGCCCGCACGGCTCGACGGACGATCACGGCGAGAGCCATGGCCACGACGACCACGCCCACGCGACGACCGCCGTCGGCCCCCTCGACACGGGCGCCTGGGCGGCTGGCCTCGGCGGCATCCTCCTCGGGTTCGTGGTGGCGATCGCCCTCGGCCTCGCAAGCGGCTCGATCCACCTCTAGGCGCCGCCGAGCGCCTCGGCGGGGCCCGTGCCTTCGAGGGGAGTCCGGGCGCCCGCGTCCGACCGGAGTCCGGGGCCGGATCCGCCCCCGCACGACGCGGCACGGAACGCCGTTCACGCCTGCCTGATGCTCCTGGGGTGAGCCGTAACCGACAGCCGAGGTCCCCCTCCACCACTAATGCACGCCTGCGAACGCATTAGGCCCTCGCGAGACAGCATTGAGGGCATGCCGAGGCCCTTTGAGAGGACGCGCGCTGGTTAGTGTTCAGGTCAAGAGCATTAGCCCAGAAAGCGCGGTCGACGACCCTCCACAACCCGCGACGGACGTGGCTTGATGCAGCAACAGGCATCACCGGGCGGCTAGAGGCCCGAGGACCTGCGCCTCCCCTCCCTCAGGGCGCGATGTTCACGTTCGACTGGAAGACGTTCTCCGGATCGACGCGGCGCTTGATCTGGCGCAGCCGCTCGTAGACCGGCGCCGGGTATGCCGACCGAGCCCGGTCGGCCGGCTCGTCGGGTGCCATGTAGTTCACGTAGCTACCGCCGACCCCGAGGGCGCGCATCCGGTCGTTCAGGTGGCGGACCCAGCGGATCTCCGCCGCATCGTCCTCGGGGCTCTCCCAGATCCCGAGGCCGCTCACGTGGAAGTGGGCCTGCCGCTGCGGGAAGCAGGCGTGCTCAAAGCCGTAGCGCCGGGCCTGGCCGTGGATCGGCTCGATCAGGACCCCGCTCATCCCGGCCGGTCGCTGTCGCACGAGCTCCACGATCTCGTCGACCACCGGCGCCGATAGGTCACTCACGAACGCCGACTTCCAGTAGTGCCGGTACGTGAACGGCAGGACGCCAGAGGTGCCCTGCATCTCGGTATAGCTCAAGGGCCCGTACGAGCCCGACAGCACCGCTGCGTTGCCGATGATTGCGGATCCGAGCTCCTGGCCTTGCGCCGGCGTGCCGAGCCAGGCCAGCTGGATCGAGGCGACCTCGCCCAGCTCGGGGTTGTTCGCGGCATAGACCATCGCCACGAGACCGTCGGGCGCCCAGACCTGCGCCTCGGCGTACCGCCGGAGGACCGCGCCGTCCTCGAGGGCAACGACCACCTCGCCGCCGAACATCCGGCCGACCTCGTGGAGCCGGTAGTCGAGCCGGGTCGCGATCCCGAAGTTGCCGCCCCCGCCCCGCAAGGCCCAGAGCAGCTCCGCGTCAGTCTCCGGGCTGACCTCGATGATCGCGCCGCCCGCCGTCACGAGCTGGGCGCCGACGAGGTTGTCGCACGTTAGCCCACAGAGACCCATCAGGAACCCGAGGCCCCCGCCGAGGGTCAGCCCGCCGATCCCGGTATCGACGAAGGTCCCGCCCGTGACCGCTAGCCCGTGGGCCTGCGTCGCGGGATCGAAATCCTCCCAGGTCGCGCCGCCGCCAGCGCTTGCCCGCCGCCGCAGGGGGTCGACGGCGACGTGCCGCAGTCGCCGCAGGTCGACGACGAGCCCATCGTCGTTCAGTCCGTGACCGGCGACGCTGTGACCGCCGCCCCGGACCGCGATCGGCAGGTCGTGATCACGCGCGAACAAGACGGCCCTGACGACCTCGGCCGCGTCCGCGGGCTGGGCGATCACCGCCGGCCGGCGGTCGATCATCGCGTTGAACGACTGGCGAGCGAGGTCGTAGCCCCGATCGCGAGACTCGAGGATGGCCCCGGCGAACCCGCTCCGAAGCTCGTCGATCAGCTCCCCTTCGACGGTCATTCGCGCCTCTGGAAGGTACCCACTAGAACAGGCCCACGATGTCGCCTGCCGCGTCGATGTCGATGTTCTCGCCGCCGGGCCGGGAGGGCAACCCCGGCATCGTTCGCATCTCGCCGGCGAGGGGAGTGATGAATCCCGCTCCGGCGGAGAGGCGAACCTCGCGGATCGGGACCCGGAACCCCGTCGGGCGACCCTTGAGCGCCGCGTCATGGCTCAGGGAGTACTGGCTCTTTGCCATGCAGATCGGCAGGTTTCCGAAGCCGAGCGCCTCGTACTGCGCGAGCTGCTTCGCGGCCGCCGGCAGGAGGTCGATCCCATCCGCGCCGTAGACCTTCGTCGCGATCGTCTCGATCTTCGTGATCAGCGAGGCGTCATCCGGGTACAGGAGCTGGAAGTCGGGCGCACCGACCTCAGCGGCAGCCCAGACCGCGCGGGCCAGGTCCTCTGCCCCCGCGCCGCCCTCGGCCCAATGGTTCGCGAGGACCGCGTCGCGCGCGCCCGCCGCGAGGGCGACCTCGCGAACGGCGGCGATCTCGGCGGGCGTGTCCGTCGGAAAGGCGTTGATCGCGACGACGACTGGCACGTTGAACAGGAGGACGTTCTCGATCTGCTTGGCGAGGTTCGCGCCACCAGCCGTGACCGCGGCGACGTTCTCCTCGAGGAGCGCGGGATCGAGCGGCTTGCCGGCGACGATCCGGCCCACGCCGCCGTGCATCTTGAGGGCCCGGATCGTGGCCACGACGACGGCCGCGTCGGGTCGGAGCCCGGAGGCCCGGCACTTGATGTCGAAGAACTTCTCGGCCCCCATGTCCGCCCCGAATCCCGCCTCCGTGCAGACGATCTCGTTCGTCACGAGCGCGATCCGATCGGCGAGCACGGAATTGTTGCCGTGGGCGATGTTCGCGAAGGGTCCGCAGTGGACGAAGGCCGGCCCGCCCTCGAGGGTCTGGAGCAGGTTGGGCTTGATCGCGTCCTTGAGCAGTGCCGTCATCGACCCCGCGACCTTGAGGTCGTCCGCGGTCACGGGCCGGCCGTCGCGGGTCGTGGCGAGGATCATCCGGCCGAGGCGGGCGCGGAGGTCGGCGAGGTCGCTCGCGAGCGCGAGGACCGCCATGACCTCCGACGCGACAGTGATCACGAACTCGCTCTCGCGCGGCAGCCCGTTCTCCTTTCCGCCGAGGCCGATGACGACCTTCCGGAGCGCTCGGTCGCTGATGTCGAGGACTCGCGGCCAGAGGACGCCATGGACATCGATGCCGAGCGGGTTGCCGTGATGGATGTGGTTGTCGATGAACGCCGCCCCGAGGTTGTGGGCCGCCCCGATCGCGTGGACGTCACCGGTCAGGTGGAGGTTGAAATCCTCCATCGGGATGACCTGGCTCTTGCCGCCACCGGCCGCGCCGCCCTTGATTCCGAACACCGGACCGAGGCTCGGCTGGCGGATGCAGACCGCCGCCTTGTGGCCGACGCGGTTGAGCCCCTGGGCAAGCCCGACCGTCGTCGTGCTCTTGCCCTCGCCCAGCGGCGTCGGGCTGATCGCTGTCACGAGGACGTACTTGCCCCGCGGCCTCTCCGCTTCGAGCCGCTCGATGCCCGCGAGGGTGATCTTCGCCTTCACCGACCCGTACAGCTCGATCTCGTCGTCGCGGAGCCCGAGCTCATGGGCGATCTCGATGATCGGCCGCGGTGTGACGGAACGGGCGATCTCGAGGTCCGAGGCCATCCTCAGCGATCCGATCCGATGGGGTCCTGGCCGGTTACCTGCCGCTGTGCGGCGCGGACGAGGTGCGCGAGCAGGAGGGCGTTCGTCAGCGGCCCGATTCCGCCCGGCACCGGCGTGATGGCCGCGGCGACCTCGCGCGCTGACGCGAAATCCACGTCGCCGACCATATGGCCGTCGACCACGTTGATGCCGACGTCGATGACCACGGCGCCCGGTTTGAGCATGTCGCCGGTCACGAGCCCCGGGTGACCCGCCGCCACCACGACGATATCGGCGCGGCGGGTCACCTCGGCCAGGTTGCGGGTCTTCGAGTGGCACACCGTCACCGTGGCGTCGGCCTTCGTGAGCATGATTGCGACGGGCATGCCGACGACCGGCGAGCGCCCGATGACCACGGCGTCCGCGCCCTCGATCGTGACGCCCGAGTGGCGGAGCATCTCGAGGGCGGCGTGGGCCGTCGCCGGGACGAAGCCCTCGTAGCCCATGCGAAGCAGGCCGGCGTTCAGCGGGTGGATGCCGTCGATGTCCTTCACCGGATCAATCGTGTCGACAACGATTTTCAGCCGCACACCCGCGGGGAGCGGCATCTGGACGATGATCCCGGCCACGAGGGGATCGGCGTTGAGGCGTCGGATCGCCGCCGTGAGCTCTCGTTCCTGGTCGTCGGGCGTGTCGCCGGGTACGTCGACCAGCTCGCCGGCAATGCCGACGGAGGCGCAGGCCTTGAGGATCCGCTCGAGATAGACCATCGACGGAGCGTCGCGCCCACAGACCACCACCGCGAGGCCGGGTGGATGGCCTTCCACGGCCGTGAAGTCCATGACGTCGGCGGCGACGCGCGCCCGGACTTCGGCGGCGATCGGCGCTCCTTCGAGGAGGCGGGCACTGACCGCGGCGGTCACGTCGGCACCGGCACGGGCGAGCGCAGCCCGCCGGACGCCACGACCCGACGGCAGGACGAGGCGGCCTCGGTGATCTGCGCGAGGAGATCGGCGACCCGCGTTTCCGTCTCCGCGGCCCACGCCGCAGCGCCGACCGACGGCAGGTTCACGCGCACGTTCGCGGCGGCTCCACGGGCTGCTGCCTCGGCGAGCAGAGAGGCGACGCTCAGGTCCGAGGAGGCGTTCATATTGCAGCGGCCGGCGAGCGATTCAGCCGCCTGGATGACCTCGAGGCAGGTCTCGACGCAGCGGAGCGGGACCTCTGCCGCCACCCGGGCTGCGGCGCGCATCGCGCTCGCTCGGGCCTCGCGCTCTTCGTCGGTCTCCCGGGGCAGCTTCATCGCCTCCGCGAAGGCGCCGTAGGCCGCCGAGTCCTCGTCGGCGAGGGTCAGAAGACGGTCTGAAAGCTCGCGCCCGCGCGCCTGGACGACGGCGTGAAGGGCGCTGTGGTCCATGTACTTCGGGCGCTTCGAGAGCTCCGCGACCATCGAGACGAGCGATGCCGCCAGGCTCGCCGCGACCGCCGAGGCGCTGCCGCCGCCTGGCACCGGATCCGAAGAGGCGAGGCGTTCGTTGAACGCGGCAACCGTCAGGTCGCGAAAAGGGGTCTCGTGGTGCACGCCCCGATTATGGCAACCGAACCTCGGGCGGGCGCGGCATGCTCGCGAACGATCCATCATTCGCCGCGAGTGGGGCCAGGGACGAGCGTGGTACCGGCACGCTCGTCCACTCACCCCGTGTTCGGGGACGGGGAGGAGCCGCCCCGAGCCGGTCCGTGGGAGCGGACCGGGTGATGGATTCGGTGGTCAGGCGGCGCGGGCCGCCTCGTCGAGGCCTTCGATCGTCCATCGACGGGCCCGGTGGCGGTAGGCCAGGGTGAAGCGGGCGACCTCGGTCTCGACCTCGAAGATCGTGCGCGGTCCCGTGATCACCGGAAACGCCGAGGTCTCGTCGCGAACGCCGACGACCTCGAGGACGGGGAGGCGCCGGCCGTCCCACGTCAGCTCGCGCGGCCGACCGTCGAACCAATCGGTTCGGACGCGGACCTGCACTGGCTCGACTCGGATCATTGCCATCTCGATGGCTCCTTTCCCGGGGGCAGGCTGGGCTCGAGCTCCGTCGGCCGGGCACTGGACGAGGAGAACGTCTGTTCGATTACGACCTGAAGCCTATTGCGAACACCTGTTCGATGTCAAGAGGCATCCTGATCGTCGATCGCACCTTCGCCGAACTCCGTGTCAGCTTCGCTGTCACGACCCGCGCGCACCTCCCCGGAACCGTCGCGGGCTTCGGACCCCGGCCGGGATGCGCGTCGCCGCCCACTCCCGGTCGCATCGGCCGCGTGCAGCCCGCGCTGCTCGACCGGCGTCCCCAGATCGCGCTCGAAGGGTGCCGGAATTCCTGTTCGAATGAGCCGCGCGCGCGTGACCGCGCGAGTCCCGAACCGCTCGCGAAGCTCGTCGGCCGCCTCGACAACCCGTCGCTGCCGGGCGTCGTCGCCTTCGAACAGCCCGAGCTGTTCGCGCGCTCCGAAGTTCGAGGCCGTGATGCCCACGAGCCGAATGCGCTTGCCCCGCATCTGCGGCCTGGCGAGGTCGAGCGCGGCCTGCCAGATCGGCTCGGTCATGTCGGTCGGCTCGAGGAGCGTGCGCTGCCGGGTGAGCGTCTCGAACGCGCTGTCGCGGACCTTCACGGCGACCGTCGATGCCTTCAGGCCGGCGTGTCGGAGCCGACCCGAAACCCCTTCCGCCATCGCCAGGAGGGTCCGCTCGATGACCTCGGGGTCGGAGGTGTCCTCGTCGAAGGTGTGCTCGTGACCGATCGACTTCGCGGCGTCCGGGTCGGCGACCGGGTCCGGATCGCGGCCGAGGGCCCGGTCCACGAGGCTCGCGCCGTGCTTGCCGAAACGGCGGACGAGAGCCGACCGATCGAGGGCGGCGAGGTCGCCGATCGTCGCCACCCGGAAGTCCCGCAGCGCGGCCGCGGTCGCGGGGCCGACGCCCCACAGGCGCGAGATCGACAGCGGTGCGAGGAACGCCGCCTCCTCGCCCGGCGGAACGACGACGAGCGCGTCGGGCTTCCGGAGATCGCTGCCGATCTTGGCCACGAGCTTCGTCGTCGCGACGCCCACGGATGCGGTGAGATCCAGCTCATCGCGGATCGCCTGCCGGATCGCCCGTCCGATCGCCTCGCCATCGCCGAAGAGCGCCCTCGAACCCGTCACGTCGAGGAAGGCTTCATCGATGGAGACCGGCTCGACAAGCGGCGTGAAGCGCCGCAGGATCGCCATGACCTCGCGGCTGACACGCTGGTATTTCGCGCCGTCGACCGGCACGAAGATCGCATCGGGGCAGAGCCGCCTCGCCGTCCGGATCGGCATCGCGGAGTGGATCCCGAAGCGGCGCGCCTCGTACGAGGCCGCGCTCACGACCCCGCGATCGCTGCTCCCGCCCACGCCGACGACGACGGGCTTGCCGCGCAGCTCGGGATGATCGCGCTGCTCGACCGCGGCGAAGAACGCGTCGAGATCGACGTGCAGGATCGTCCGCGGCGGCTCGGGCTTGCGCTCGGCTGGCACGGCGCCATCATCGCCCTCGCCGTGCCGGTACGGTTGTCAATCGGGCAGAGGGCTCGGCGCCGCGGTGCGTTCGAGCCGGCGCGAGGGCCCTGAGTCGACCGATCTCTGCCATTCGGTAACTGCACGGGAGTTGGTCAGCGATTTGTTGCCAGATACGCTCCCAGGCGCGAATCTGACCGGAAATTTCTCAGTCGGGAGGGCTGTCTACGCTCGGCTCCGAGGTCGGCGGGGCCGACGGCCCTGACGAGCTCCCGTGTGATGGCAATCTGGCGGAAATCGGAGGTCCGGCCGAGCACAACGGTCCCCACGGACGCGAACGCGTGGCTGCCTCGCCGTGACGGTGTGACGGTGTGACGGTACGGTTGTCGATCGGCGCCGGAGGCGCCTGGCGCACGGCGCGGCGGAGGCGCACGGTTCGTTGAACCCACGGCCGCCCGCATCAGGGCGCCGCACTGGATCTGTGACAGATTGTCGCCAGGCGGGAGCTGGTCCGCGATTCAGTGTCAGATCTGCTCGCGAGTGAGAATTTGGCACCGAAGCGGGCGACCCAGGGACCGCCTCGAGCACGAAACGGACGTCCCGCACGCATCGGGCTCCGACGAGCTCCCGTGTGATGGCAATTTGGCAGGAATCAGGGGCCGCGCCCCGTAGCCCCGCGGCCGACTGACGAGCCGCCGCTATCCCTTGGGCTCGACGACCACCGTGACTTCGGGCGTCATGCCGCTGAAGACCTTGATCGCGA
>DAINSJ010000001.1:51476-53885 GCA_036741375.1 Candidatus Limnocylindrales bacterium | reverse complement strand
GAACGTGCCCCGGAATCACACCTAGCTCGCCCGGGTTTCTCCACGTAACCAGCCAGGGTCTCCACCTACGAGCGGCCGAACAGCGCTCCGAGTCTCCGCCGGCGAGGCTCGGCCGCGCCACCGGCGACATCCTCTCCGAGGACCACAGTAGCCAGCACCTCGAAGCGCCGCGCCTGCGGCGATGCGTGGGCCGAGAGGTAGATCGGGGAGCCCTCGTTGGCCGCCCGCTGGAAGAGCAGGGGATCGTGCGGGATCCGAGCGGCGACGGGCCGCCCGAGCGCCCCCTCGATGTCGGCCGGCGTGAGCATCTGACGTTCGAAGATCTCGTTGAGGACCACCGTCGTGTCGCCGATCGACGAGCCGATCTCGCGGAGGTACTCGAGGACGAGGTGGACGGACTGGAGACCCGGGAACTCCGGGGTCACGACGAGGACGACGTTGTCCGCGAGCTCCATCGCGGCGATCGTCCGATCGTCGAGGTCGGAGCCGGCGTCCACGACGACCGTCGGAACGGCCGCGAGGACGGTCTCGATGATCGGGCCGACGTTCTCCCGGTCAACGACGAGCGGAGATGCGGGTCCCGGCCGGCCGGCCAGGATGACGAGCTTCTCGGCGTTCGTCAGGTAGGTCCGGACTGCGGCCGAGTCGCCGAGGGCGAGCGTATCGCGCGCCATGTCCGCGATCGTGAGCCGCGGGTGGGCGTTCAGGTAGGTCGCGACGCTGCCGGTTCCCTGGGCGAGGTCGATGACCGCGACCTCACCGTTGTCTCGAGCCGAGATCGCCAGCGCGAGGTTCACCGCAACCGTGGTCGTGCCGGCGCCGCCCTTCGGCGAGAACACGACGATGAGGCGCCGCCCGAGGCGGCGCGTCGAGCTCACGACCGTGCCCGGTCGTAGCTGCTTCGAGCGGCGGGAGCGCAGGTCGAGGGCCTCGATCCTGGCGTCGAGCTCGCGCTCGTCGACGGGTCGGGCCATGACGTCGTCGGCGCCCGCCTCGAGGAGGCGGATGCGATCCTCGACGTCATCCGTCGCGCTGATCGCGAGCACGGGGATCTCGGCCAGCTCAGGCACGGCCCGGATGTCACGACACACGCTCGCAATGGTCCGTGGAGCGGCCACGGCGTCGATGACGACGATCGCGTGCTCGGGCGCCACCCTGATGGCCTCGTCGGCATCCGCCACCTGCGTCACGGAGCGATCGTGCAGGGCGAGCACGCGCGCGACGGCATCGCTCTTCGCATCGCCGAGGAGAAGGACGCGGGTCTCGGACAAGGGAGCTCCTGTGAACAGGCTGGACCGACACCGAGCATACAACCCAGCCTGTTGCAAGCGGCTCACGTCAAGGCCCGTGGTAGACTCCCGGCCATTGCCTTTCGGCTCCGCGTCCGAGTGTCGGCCAGCGGGGCATCCCCACGGGAAGGAGCCATTCGGCCGTGCGCCGCTACGAACTCATGCTGGTTTTCAGTCCGGACGCGCCGGACGAGCGGATCTCCGCGATCATCGACCGGACGACCCGCCAGATCTCGACCGACGGCGGTCAGATCGTCAAGGTGGCGCCCTGGGGCCGCCGCCGACTCGCGTACCCCATCGATCGCCACCGCGAGGGGTCGTACCACATCGTCGTCTTCGAGGCGCCGGCGACGGCCATCCTCGAGCTCGAGCGTGGTCTCCTCATCACCGAGGAGGTCCTCCGCCATCTCATCACCCGCCAGGATCGTCCGGCGCGAGCCCTTCGCGGCGCGGACGATGCGGACGAGGGCGACGAGACGCCGCTGCCGTCCGCCGAGGACGAGCTCGACGAGGACGACGGCACCGAGCGGATTGACGAGTCCGAGAGCGAAGCGGCTCCGGCCGCGATTGACTGAGAGGGTCGGACGATGGCACTGAGCAAGATTCAGATCATCGGCAATCTCGGCCGTGATCCCGAGCTCCGCTACACCCCGAGCGGCCGCCCGGTCACGACCTTCAGCGTCGCTGTGAACCAGTCTTCGAAGAACCAGCAGACCGGCGAGTGGGTCGAGGCGACCGACTGGTTCCGGGTCAGCGTCTGGGGCGATCGAGCGGAGCGCGCCGCCGAGAACCTGCGCAAGGGCAGCCGCGTCTTCGTCGACGGCCGCTTCCGAACCCGTGAATACGAGACCAACGACGGCCGCAAGGGCCTGTCCCTCGACGTGTCCGCCGACACCGTCCTCGGCCTCGACAAGCGCGAGGCCGCCGAAGGCACGTTCGCCGGCGCTCCCGGCGCTCCCGGCGCTCCCGGTGCTCCCGGCGGTCCCGGTGCTCCCGGCGGTGCGGCGGGCCAGCCGGCCGGCGCGCCTGTTCCCGACGGCAAGGGCCCCGGTGGCTTCGACGACGCCGAGATCGACGACCTTCCCTTCTGACAGGAGATACCTGAATGCCCCCACCTCGC
>DAINSJ010000001.1:7535-51376 GCA_036741375.1 Candidatus Limnocylindrales bacterium | reverse complement strand
CCGAGATCGACGACCTTCCCTTCTGACAGGAGATACCTGAATGCCCCCACCTCGCACTTCCCGAAAGCGCGACGACTTCTATCGCGATCGTCGTCGCCGCAAGGTCTGCGCGTTCTGCGCCGACAAGACGGTCCAGATCGATTACAAGGAGGTCAACCGCCTCCGCCGCTACCTCTCGGAGCGGGCCAAGATCGAGCCGCGCCGCAAGACCGGCACCTGCGCCGGGCACCAGCGCGAGCTCTCGGTCGCGCTGAAGCGCGCGCGACACGTAGCCCTGCTCCCGTACGCACCGCAGCACCTGCGCCCGTAACGACCGCGCGTGATGCGGCCCAGACCCGCGTTGCCACCTGCGCTCCGTCGCTCACGCACGTTTGAAGTGCGTTCGCTCCGGTGCTCGGCGGCGCCTTGGTCTGAGCTCGCCTGACGCCCGGTCGATTCAAAGCGTTTCCCTGAGGTGGAAATCGGGCTGCTCATGCTCGTCGGGGGCGTGGCGACGGGCGTCTTCGGATCGCTCCTGGGGCTCGGCGGCGGGGTCCTTATCGTGCCGCTGCTCACGCTTGCGTTCGGGCTGGACCTCCGCGAGGCCGTGGGCGTGTCGCTCGTCTGCGTGATCGTGACGAGCGGCGCATCCGCGAGCGTCTACCTGCAGCGGAACGTGGCGAACCTGCGCCTCGGCATGCTGCTCGAGCTCTTCACGGCGACCGGGGCCGTCGTCGGTGGCGCGGTGGCATTCCTGCTCGACGAACGGATGATCGCCGGCCTCTTCGCGGTCCTCCTCGCCTATGTGGCCGTGACGATGCTCGGCCGGGCCCGCGGAGACGCAACGGAAACACCAGTGCCAGAGGCGCTCGAGCCCACCACGCCCGATGGGATCGAGCCCTCGCCCGGGGAAGATGTTGCGGTCCCGGATCTGCCGGCCTCGGGCGCGAATACGGCAATTGATCGACTGTCGGGGCCCGGCTACCGGGTCCGCAATCTGCGAATCGGTGCCGTCGGCAGCGTGTTCGCGGGGGTCGTCTCCGCACTGCTCGGGATCGGCGGCGGGATCGTCAAGGTGCCGGTCATGCACCTCGTGATGGGCGTTCCGCTGCGTGTCTCGACGGCGACCAGCAACCTCATGATCGGAATCACCGCCTCCACGAGCGCGATCGTCTACCTGATCCGCGGCGGTATCGATCCGCATGTCGCGGGGCCGACAGTGGTCGGCGTCTTCCTCGGCGCCACGCTGGGCTCGCGGACGGCCCATCGGGTCGACCTCCGGCTCCTGCGATTCCTGTTCGTCGCGGTCCTGCTCTACACGGCGTTCGAGATGGCGCGGCGCGCCCTGGGGATCGCGTGATGGCTGGCGATCGCGTGTCGTCGGGCGCCTCGCGCTCGCTCGAGTCGTCGATCGGGCGCCTGCTCACCATCGGCACTTATGTCTCGGTTGGGCTCATCGCGATCGGCACGCTGCTCCTGATCGGTTCTGGTCGATCGCCGCTCGACGCGGCGCCGGCGCTCGATCCGTCTCGCCTGATCCCTGACCTGCTCGGCCTACAGCCGGCGGGCTTCCTATGGCTCGGAATCCTCGGCGTCGTGGCGACGCCCGCGGGTCGGGTAGCTGCTGCCCTGGTCGGTTTCTCCCGATCGGGCGAGCGGCGCATGGCGCTCGTGGCCGCCGCGATCCTCATCGTAATCGCGATCGGCGTCGTGACCGGCACGGCGGCGAGCTGAGGCGCTGCCGATGGACCTGCTGATCCTCCTGTTCTCGTTCGTCGTCATCCTCGTCGGCGCCGAGCTCTTCACGAACGGCATCGAGTGGTTCGGCCACAAGATGGGGCTGTCGGAGGGCGCCGTCGGGTCCGTGCTCGCGGCGGTCGGGACCGCCCTGCCCGAGACGACGATCCCGGTCGTCGCGATCCTGTTCTCCTCGGACGCGAACAGCAGCGACGTCGGCATCGGGGCGATTCTCGGGGCGCCCTTCATGCTCTCGACCCTCGCCTTCGGCGTCACCGGGCTGGTCGTGATCGCGCAGCGCAAGCGACGTGCAGGCGGCGAAGTCCTGGCCGTCGACCGCACGGTGATGGGCGTCGACGTCCGCGCATTCGCGGTGGCGTACGCGCTCGCGATCGGCGCGGCCTTCCTGCCGATCGAGCCGGCCTGGCCGAAGCTCGTCGTTGCCGCCGCACTCATCCTCCTCTACGGCCGCTACGTCCGGAACCACCTGGCCGCCGAATCGAGCATCGGCTCGGAGGGCTTGAACCCGCTGCGGCTCGATCGGCTCGACCGGGGTTCGTCGCCCGAGGCCGACTCGCCCCGCCTGCGCGTCGTCAGCCTCCAGGTGCTGCTCGGCGTCGGCCTGATCGTCGTCGGCGCGGTCACCTTCGTCGGGGCCGTCTCGGACATCGCCCGGACGCTCGGCGTCAACGAGGTGCTGCTCGCCCTGATCGTTGCCCCGATGGCGACGGAGCTGCCAGAGGCGTTCAACGCGATCATCTGGGTCCGCCAGGGCAAGGACACGCTCGCGATGGCCAACATCTCGGGGGCGATGGTGTTCCAGGCCTCGATCGCGACGATCGTCGCCCTCGTCTTCGCGCCGGCGGCGTGGACGTTCGCGCCGGGGACGCGAATCGCCTTCGCCAGCGCGGCCTTCGCGTTCCTCTCCACGGCGGCCGTGTTCGTGCCGGTCTACCGGACGGGACGGATGCGCGGCCGCCACCTCCTTGTCGGGGTGGCCTTCTACATCCTGTACCTCGGCCTCGTCGCCGTGGCCGCCGGAAGCTGATCGGAGGGCCCCGGGCAGCGGGGTATACTCGGCCGACTGCACCGTCCACCTTCCCGACGGCCCGTGCCGCGATCACGAGGAGTCCCGCAGGAATGCTCACCAAGAAGCCGCAGGACGTTCCGGCGACCAGCCCCGCAGCGGGCCCCGCCCCGACTCTGGCGCCCGCCCCGACGCCGATCGACGACCTCGTCACCTACTTCGAGGGCCAGTACGTGCCCCTTCGGGACGCCAAGGTCAACATCATGACCCACGCGTTCATGTACGGAACGGCCGTCTTCGAGGGTATCCGGGCGTACTGGAACGCCGATGACGGCGTCCTCTACGGCCTGAAGTTCCGGGAGCACATGGAGCGCATCCGGAAGAACGCCGGGATGCTCCTGATGCGCGATCTCCCGACGGTCGACGAGCTCGTCGAGATCGTGACCGAGGTCACCCGCCGGAACGACTTCCACCAGGACGTCTACATCCGGCCGTGCTTCTACCTGTCCTCGCGGGCCGTGGGCGTTCGGCTCCATAACCTCGACCACGAGCTGACGGTGTTCACGGTCCCGTTCGGCAACTACATCGACACGGACCTCGGCGTGCGGCTGATGACGTCCACCTGGCGACGGAACGCGGACGACGCGCTCCCGGCCCGCGGCAAGATCGTCGGCGGCTACGTGAACATGGCCTTCCAGAAGTCCGAGGCCGAGCTCAACGGCTTCGACGAGGCCCTCGTCCTGACCCACGACGGCCACGCGTCCGAGGCGTCGGCGGCCAACATGTTCATCGTCCGTGACGGACGCCTGATCACGCCGACGGTCACGGACGACATCCTCGAAGGCGTCACGCGGCTGGCCATCCTCGAGCTCGCCGAGACGCTCGGCATCCCGGTCGACATCCGCTCGATCAACCGGTCCGAGGTCTACATCGCGGACGAGATGTTCCTGTGCGGGACCGGCGTCCAGATGTCGCCCGTCATCGAGGTCGACCATCGCCCGATCGGCTCCGGCAAGGTGGGACCGATCAGCCGGCGGCTGGCCGACGGGTACTTCGCCGCGGTTCGAGGCCAGGATCCGCGCTTCGCCCACTGGCTCACGCCGATCACCTCGCGCTGACCTAGGGGAGCGGCGGGGGCGTCAGGTTCGGCGTCGTCCTCGCGGTGATGACGATGAAATCAACGTGGACCTTCGGGTCCGCGACGGCAACCGGCTCGACCCCGAACACCTGGCGCAGGGCCGCCACCGTCAGCGGATCTCGATCGGCGGCGCCGTTGTACATCCGGATCGTGGTCGCCGAGAGTCCGGTGACGTCGGGTTTCTGGTTCGGCGCCGTGGCTGAGATCCCGAGGTAGTCGAGGAACTCCGCCACGCGCGATGCCTCGCCCGTCTGGGTCGTGCCGTTGAGCACCCAGGCCGTCGCGCCCTCCGCCGTCAGGGCATTCCGCGCCGCCTCGAAGTTCGGGTCGATCGTGAAGGCCTCCTTCACCGCAGCCCGGATGCGCGCCACGTTCGGGACGATGATGTAGCCGCGCGGCGGGCAGTTCAGGCATTCGTGCTGGTAGAACGGCGGAGTAAAGATCACCGAGCGGATCGCGTGGCTGTCGATGCGCTGGGCGAGCCCGAGCAGCTGCGGCACGAGCTCCCGCGGGATGTCCGTGCGAATCGACTGCTTCAGCGCGTCCGTCAGGGCGTTGATCGAGGGCAGGACCTGGGCGATGTCGGTCTGCCGCCGGAGCGAGACGAGGAGTCGCTGCTGGCGAGCGCCGCGGTCGAAGTCGGTCGAGGTGTGGCGCGAGCGCGCGTACTCGAGGGCCTGGAAGCCGCTCATGTGCTGCAGGCCGGCCGGAATGTAGAGCCGCTGCTGGTAACCCCCGGCGTGCTGGCTGCTCGCGGGCACCGGATAGTGGTCGTCGAGGACCGGGATCTGCACGTTCACGGTCACGCCGCCGAGCGCGTCGACGACCTTCTGGAAGCCGTCGAAGTTCACCTCGACGTAGTACTTGATGTCGAGGCCGTACAGGTTGCCGAGGATGTCCTTGAGGCCCGTGTAGCCGCGCGTGTTGGCGCTGTCGGCATACAGGTCCGAGCGCCCCTTCACGACCGAGAACCACGAGTTGATCTTGCCCTGGTAGGTCCCGCCGAAGAGGTTCCGGGCGGCGACGTTGGTCGGCGGGATCGGGACGTCGACGGTGTCGCGCGGCAGGGTGAACATGACGATCTGGTTCGTCGCGGGATCGATCGAGACCGTGATCATCGTGTCCGTGTTGTGGGCGCCGTTCTGCTCGTCGGCCCCGATGAGCAGGATGTTCAGTCGGGCCTTGCCGTCCCAGGGCGGAATGGACGTACCGCCGGTGCCGGGCGCAACGCTCGCCGCGGGCCCCGCCGAGTCACCCGGCGCCGGTGAGCCGGCCACGCCGCACGAGGCGTCGGCATTGAAGACGCAGTCCTCCGTGCCGGCGAGGAGCAGGTCGTAGTGGGCGACCGCGAGATGGGCGACGGTCATGACGAGCAGCACCGCCGCGAGGCCCGCCACGGACACGCCACCCGCGGACAGGAGCCACGATCGCGCCGACCGGCCGCGACCCGGCCCGATCGCCCGGGCGATGGCCCAGGCGTCGATGATCGCCGCCGCCCGATAGGCAAGGGCCACCAGGTTGGCGATGAACAGCGCGGTCAGGAACCAGCCCTGGACCGCCATGCCGACGAGGTCCACGGTGTTCATGCGGACGAAGATTCCGGCGAGCAGCGCCCCGATCAGGAGCGGCGGCGCGGCAAATCCCAGCCCTCGCCGGTACGCACCGAGATAGGCGTGGCCGAGCCCCGGAAACAGCAGCGAGAGGAAGGCCGCCACGAATCCGGACCGGCGACGCAACGACGACTCGTGGACGGCGACCATCGCGGGTAGGATAGCCGGACCGTCGGCGGCCGCGGCCGGGCACCTCCGAGCCACTGAGCGGCACCCGCCCGCCGCTCGGCCCAGACGAGGTTTCATGTTCCGACCGGTCCCGACGCGCCCCGATCTCGTGGCGATGGAGCACGAGACGCTCGAGCTCTGGCGCGAGCGGCGGACGTTCGCGAAGCTCCGCGCCCAGGTCGCCGGTGGGCCTCGCTGGAGCTTCCTTGACGGGCCCATCACGGCGAACAACCCGATGGGCGTCCATCACGCCTGGGGCCGCGCCTACAAGGACCTTTTCCAGCGCTTCCACGCGATGCTCGGCGAGGATCAGCGCTGGCAGAACGGCTTCGACTGCCAGGGGCTGTGGGTCGAGGTCAACGTCGAGCGCGACCTCGGGTTCACGAGCAAGCACGACATCGAGGAATACGGCATCGCCGAGTTCGTCAGCCTCTGCAAGCAGCGGGTCCTGACGTACGCCGCCCGGATGACCGAGCAGTCGATCCGGCTCGGGATGTGGATGGACTGGAACGATCCGGACGAGCTCCGCCGGCTGCGCGATCTGCTCGCCGCCAATCCGGCTCAACTCGCCACGATCGAGGGGCCGGCAGGACCCGTGACCGACACCGTCGAGATGCTCGTCGGCCGCCTTGGGAGCAAGGAGGTCGGCGGCTCCTACTTCACGTTCAGCAACGAGAACAACGACCTCATCTGGGGCTTCCTCGCGGAGTGCCATCGGCGCGGCTGGCTCTACAAGGGCCACGACACGATGCCGTGGTGCGCCCGCTGCGGGACGGGGCTCTCGCAGGCCGAGATCAACGAGGGCTACCAGGACCGCGACGACCCGGGCCTGACGATCCGCCTGCCGCTGCTCGACCGGCCGGGCGAATCGCTGCTCGTCTGGACGACGACCCCATGGACGCTCACCTCGAACGTCGCCGCCGCGGTCGGCGATGACCTCCGCTACGTCAAGGTCCAGCAGGGCGACGAGGCATTCTGGCTCGCGAAGGGAACCCTCAAGCAGGCATTGGTCGGGCCATTCCAGGTCGTCGAGGAGCGTGCCGGTGCCGAGCTCGTCGGCTGGCGTTATGCCGGGCCGTACGACGACCTGCCGGCCGTGAAGGCCGCATTCGCGAAGGGCGCGCACGACGAGCCGGATCGACCATACGAGCACCGCGTGGTCGCCTGGGACGAGGTCGGCGAGGACGAGGGGACCGGGATCGTCCATGTCGCACCGGGCTGCGGCGCCGAGGACTTCCAGCTCGGCAAACGCCTCGGTCTGCCGGTCGTCGCGCCGCTCGACGAGGCCGGGATCATCCTCGACGGATTCGGTTCGCTTTCCGGTCGCGACGTCCGCGAGGTCACCGAGCCGATCGTCCACCACCTCAAGGCGACGGGCCGGTTCTATCGGCTCGAGACGATCCGCCATCGATACCCGCACTGCTGGCGCTGCGGGACGGCGCTCGTCTTCCGCCTCGTGGACGAGTGGTACATCAGCATGGGCCCGGTCTACGACGAGCCGCGCGAGCAGCTGACCCGCGAGCAGGTCGACGCAAGCCTTCGCTACCAGATCATGGAGGTGGTCGACCGGATCCGGTGGATCCCCGCGTTCGGCTACGAGCGCGAGCTCGACTGGCTCCTGAACATGCAGGACTGGATGATCAGCAAGAAGCGCTACTGGGGCCTGGCGCTGCCGATCTACGACTGCCAGAGGTGCGGGACGTTCGACGTCGTCGGTGGTCGAACGGAGCTCGAGTCGCGGGCGATCGAGGGCTGGGAGGCCTTCGAGGGCCATACGCCGCATCGGCCGTTCATCGACGCCGTCAAGGTTGCGTGCCCGGGCTGCGGCGAACCCGTCGAGCGAATCGCCGACGTCGGCAACCCCTGGCTCGACGCCGGGATCGTGCCGTTCTCGACGGTGCATTTCCGCGAGGACCCGGAGTACTGGAAGCAGTGGTTCCCGGCCGACTTCATCACCGAGAGCTTCCCGGGCCAGTTCCGGAACTGGTTCTACTCGATGCTCGCGATGTCGACGGTCCTCCGCCGGGAACCGCCATTCAAGGCGATCTTCGGCTACGCCCTCGTCTTAGCCGAGGACGGTCGGCAGATGAGCAAGAGCTGGGGCAACGCCATCGAGTTCGACGAGGCGGCCGACCGGATGGGCGTCGACGTCATGCGCTGGATGTACGCCAGGGCGCGACCGGAAGACAACATCCTGTTCGGCTGGCACGCCGCCGATGAAGCCCGGCGCGAGCTCCTGGTCCTGTGGAACGTGTACGCGTTCTTCGTGGCCTATGCTCGGGCTGGTGGCTTCGACGTGGCCGCAGGGAACTACCCGGCACCCGCCGCTCCGGATCGTCGTCCGCCGATGGATCGCTGGATCCTTTCCCGCGCGGCGGGCCTGACCGCGGACGTCGAGGCCGATCTGCGCGAGGTCGACGCGCTCGCGGCGGCGCGGGCGATCGGCAAGTTCATCGACGACCTCTCGACGTGGTACCTGCGGCGATCGCGGAAGCGGTTCTCGCGGGCCGTGGATCCGGCCGACGCCAGCGCCGCCTTCCACACCCTGCACGCGGTGCTGCTCACGATCTCGAGGACCATGGCGCCGCTCCTGCCGTTCCTGGCCGAGGCGATGTACCAGAACCTCACGGACCGCTCGGTCGACGAGCGGACCCCGGAGAGCGTCCACCTCAGCGGGTTCCCGCAGCCCGCGGCGCTGCGCGATGTCGCGCTCGAGTCGGCGATGTCGACGGCCCGCCGCGCTGTCGAGCTCGCTCGGACCCTGCGCTCATCCGCCGGGATCCCGACCCGGCAGCCGATCGCCCGGATGTGGCTGGCCCTGCCCGGTGGCGCTCTCCTCGAGCAGGACGCACTGCTGGCGATCATGGCCGACGAGCTCAATGTGAAGTCCGTCGAGCTGATCGGCGACGACTCCGACCTCGTGGAACGCCGGGTCAAGCCGTTGCTGCCGAAGATCGGCAAGCGCCTTGGATCGGCAATCCCGGCGGTCATGGCCGCGGCGCGGGACGGCTCCGCGGTCATCCGACCCGATGGGTCCGTCGAGCTGGCGGGCCACGTCCTCGCGCCGGACGAGGTCGAGATCCAGGCCATTCCGCGGCCGGGGACGGCCGTCGCCCACGACGAAGGCCTCGTCGTCGTCATCGACACGGAGCTGACCCCTGAGCTCCGCGCCGAGGGCGAGGCGCGCCGGCTCCAGCGCGCGATCCAGGACCTCCGGAAGGAAGCCGGCCTCGAGCTCGACGCTCGGATCGACCTGTGGGTCTCGGGCCTCCCCGCGGCCGTCGCCGGGCACCTCTCGTCGGTGGCCGGCGAGACGCTGGCCGACCTCGTCGAGGGCCCTGCGCCGACCGGCGACGGCATCGTCCGTGGCGTGGTCGAGCTCGACGATGGCCCTGTCGAGATCGCGCTCCGCTCGAGCCACGCGGCAAGGACGCGGTCGTGACGACAGGCACCGACGCGAAGACCGTAGCCGGCGAGACGAGCGACGCGGTGGGGCGACCCCTGTGGCTGCCGTTTTTCGGCCTGACGGCGCTGATCGTCGTGCTCGACCAGCTGGCCAAGGCTTGGCTCGTGTCGATCCTCCGCCCCGGCGAATCGATGCCGGTGGCCGGCGATCTCGTCCGCCTGGTCAACTCCCAGAACAACGGCGGCCTCTTCGGGCTGCTGCGCGGTCAGGCCCTGCCGTTCGCGGCCCTGTCGGTGGTCGTGATCGCGCTGATCGTGCTCTACCACGGCCGGTCCGGGCGAAGCGCGTACCTCACGCTCACGCTCGGGCTGCTGCTGGGCGGCGCGATCGGCAACCTCGTCGATCGCATCCGGTTGGGCTACGTCGTCGACTTCGTCGATGCCGGGATCGGCAGCCTCCGGTGGTACACCTTCAACGTGGCCGACGCGGCGATCAGCTTCGCGATCCTCCTGCTGATCGCGGCGTCGCTGCGGCCGGCGCTGACGGCCTGGAATCCCGGGCGACGTGCCCCCGCCGGGGCCCGCGAGGATGGCTGACACGAGCGCCGTGACGGAGATCCGAACCGTCACGGTTCCGCCCGAGGCACGGCCGGGGCGGGCCGATCGGTTCGCGGCCGACCTGACAGGGTTGACGCGAAGCCACGTTCAAAAGCTCATCGGCCAGGGTCGCCTGACCGCCGGCAACCAGCCCCTCAAGGCGAATACGATCGTCGGCGGGGGGACGGTCATGCGACTCGAGGTGCCGCCGCCGGAGGCGCCGACGCCGCAGGCGGAGCCGGATATCCCGGTGACCGTCGTGTACGAGGACGACGACCTGCTCATTGTCGACAAGCCCGCCGGGCTGGTGGTCCACCCCGCGCCCGGCCATCGGAGCGGGACCCTCGTCAACGCCCTCCTCGGGCGCGACGGCGGCGCCGCCTTCGGCGGGATCGCCGGTGTGCGCCGGCCCGGCATCGTTCATCGCCTCGACCGCGACACGAGCGGCCTCCTCATGGTCGCCCGCCAGGACCTCGCCCAGGCGTCCCTGATGGCACAGCTGAAGGCGCGGCGCGTCAAGAAGACCTATCTCGCGCTCGTCCAGGGCTCGGTCTCCGCCGCGGTCGGGCGCATCGAGGCGCCGATCGGGCGAGACCCGAAGCATCGGACGCGAATGGGCGTCGTCCCCGATGGTCGGCCGGCCACCACCGGATATCGAGTCCGGGAGCGGTTGGCCGGCTGGACGCTCCTCGAGCTGGACCTCGTGACCGGGCGCACGCACCAGATCCGGGTCCATCTCGACGCGATCGGCCACCCCGTGGCCGGCGATCCGATCTACGGGACGGGAACCTCGCGGCGCGGGCCGGACGGGCTGGATCGTCTCTTCCTGCATTCGTGGCGGATCGAGCTGACCTCGCCGAGCACCGGCCGGATCATTCGCGCCGAGGCCGCCCTGCCGGCGGAGCTCGAGCGCGTCCTCGAGCGGCTTCGCGACCCGAGGCTGGCGTGACGGCGGAGGATCCGGCCGTCGCGAATCCCGATCATTCGGGCGCGCCCGGGGCGCTGCTCGTGATCGTCTCGGGGCCATCCGGGGTCGGCAAGGACACGGTCATCGAAGCGTTGCGGAAGCTGCCGTCGGCGGCGCACTACCACTATGTCGTCACCTGCACGACCCGCCCGCGCCGGCCGTACGAGAGCGACGGCGTCCACTACCACTTCCTGGAGCCAGAGGATTTCCGCCGACTCCGCGACGCCGGTGGGCTCCTCGAGGCGAACGAGGTCCACGGCCACTGGTACGGGACGCCCCGCGAGGACGTCCGCAGCGCGCTCCAGCGCGGCGACAACGTGATCCTGAAGATCGACGTCCAGGGCGCCGCGGTGATCAAGCATAAGGTCCCCGAGGCGCTCCTCGTCTTCCTCGTCGCGCCCTCGGATGAGGATCTCTTCGGCCGGCTCCAGGCTCGTGCCACAGAGACCGCCGACGAGCTCGACACCCGACAGCGGAACGCCGCCCTCGAGCTGGCTCGCCAGAAGGACTACGACTACGTCGTGGTGAACGAGACGGGCCAGGTCGATCACACGGCGGCCCGGGTCGACGAGATCATCCGGGCCGAGATGGCCGCGAACCCGGACCGACGGACCCGGGTCTGAGGCCCGCGGCGGCCGCGAAGACCAGCGCATGACCGGCGAATCGATCGCCGCCTGGCCCGATGCCGAGATCGGCGCGGCGCCGAAGGTTGCGGTCGCCGTCGACGCGGCCGGAGCCGGCGGCTCACGGGCCTTCACCTATCACGTGCCGGCCCGGCTGGCGCCGCTGGAGCCCGGCGAGGCGGTGCTCGTCGAGTTCGGGCGACGGCAGGCCATCGGGATCGTCCTCGGTCCGGCGTCCGACCCGGGCGCAGGGGTCGAGACCAAGCCCGTCCTCGAGCGCATCCGGGCCGACGGCCCGTTGCTGCCGCCGCTCGGGATGGGGCTCGCGGCCTGGATCTCCGAGCACTACCTCGCGCCGCCGGCGCTGACCCTGCGGGCGATGCTGCCGCCCGGCATGCTCGAACGGCTCGAGCTGGTCGCCGAACGCCGGCCCGCCCCGGCGAAAGATGCGGGGGAGGGGACCGGCGAGGGTGCAGTCGCACTCGATCCCGCAGACCGGGACCTCCTCAACGCGCTTGGCGAGGGTCCCCGGACCGTTCGCCGGCTGCACGCGCCCGAGGGCCGGCCGGCAGTGCTGCGGCGGCTGCGGGCACTCCAGGCCCGGGGCGCGATCGACCTCGATTGGACCCTCCTCGCCGCGGGCGTCGGGCCGCGGTACGTGCGGCACGTTCGTCTGGCGCCCTCCGTCGATGCGGCGACAGGCAGCACCCGTCTCGGGCCCCGGCAACGTGCCGCCCTGGCCGAGCTCGCTGACGCCGGCTCGGAAGGGCTGCCGGCGCCGATGCTGGCCGAGCGCCACGGCGGTTCCACGGTCGCCAGCCTCGCACGGCGCGGGCTCGTGCAGGTCGACGCCCGGGAGGTCGCGCGGCGGCCCCTGGCCGGACGGCTTCCGGGTCGTCGAGGCGGCCGGCCGGTCGGTGCCGAGGTCAGCCCGGAGCAGGCGGAGGCGCTGGAAGCCATTCGGCACGCCATCGCAGCGCGCCAGTCCCAGCCGATCCTGCTCGACGGGATCACGGGCGGGGGCAAGACCGCGATCTACTCGGAGGCGCTCGCGACCGCGCTCGACGCCGGCCGGCCCGGCCTCGTGCTCGTCCCGGAGATCGCGCTCGCGATGCCACTCGTCGACCGCCTGCGGGCCGACCTCGACGCCCGCGTCGCGATCCTCCACAGCGGCCTTGGCGAAGGCGAGCGCGCCGACGAGTGGCGACGAATTCGGAGCGGGGATGTCGATGTCGTCGTCGGGACGCGGCTCGCGGTCCTCGCGCCGCTCGAGGACGTCGGGATCGTGATCGTCGACGAGGAGCACGACCCGGCCTACAAGAGCGATCGAACGCCGCGCATCCAGGCTCGAGACCTGGCAATCGAGCTCGCGCGGCTCGCGGGAGCGCCGGTCGTCCTCGGCTCGGCGACGCCGTCCGTGGAATCGGAAGGTCGCGCTCGCGATGGTGCGTACCGCCGATTCAGCCTGCCGGTGCGGATGAGTGGCGAGCCGCCGATCGTCGAGATCGTGGACCTGCGCGCCGAGCTTGCGGCGGGCAACCTCAGGATGCTGTCGCTCCCACTCGCGAAGGCGCTTGCCGAGATGGAGCCCGGCGAGCAGGCGATCCTGACGATCAATCGCCGTGGGACGGCCTCGGTCGTCCTGTGCCGGGACTGCGGTCACGTTCAGGCCTGCCCCGAGTGCACCCGGCCGCTGGTCTACCACCAGGCCGGCGTCACGCTGCGCTGCCACCACTGCGGCCGGGCCACGCCGCTGGCGAGCCGCTGTCCGAACTGTGGCTCGGCCCGAATCAGGTACCTCGGCGGTGGCACCGAGCGGGTCGAGCGCGAGGTTCGCGATCGGTTCCCCGGGCTGCGGGTCGGTCGCCTCGATCGGGACGTCGTCGAGCGGAAGGGCGCCGCCACGCGAGTTCTCGACGCCTTCGCCGATGGGCGGATCGACATCCTCGTGGGTACCAGCCTTGTGACGAAGGGCCTCGATGTGCCCTCGGTGACAATCGTCGGGGTCGTCTCAGCGGATGTAGCGCTCAACCTGCCGGACGAGCGTGCGTCGGAGCGGACGTACCAGCTCCTTGCCCAGGCGGTCGGGCGGGCCGGTCGGGGCGAGCGGCCGGGGCGGGCGTTCATTCAGACCTACCAGCCCGAGCACCCGGCGATCGTGGCGGTTGCGACGGGCGACGCGAACGCCTTCTACGACGCCGAGCTGGACCTGCGGCGTCGGTTCGGGTCGCCGCCCTACGGGAAGCTGATCAAGCTGACCGTCGCGTTGCCGGATCGGGAGGCCGCCGAAGCGGTGGGGGAGGAGCTCGCGCAAGCGCTGCGGGTGCGCAGCGCGGCTGTGGGCTCGATCGATGGCGGCGACGGACATCTCGTCGACGTGGCCGGTCCGGCGCCGGCCTTCATCGCGCGCCGGGCGGAGCGATGGCGGTTCAACGTCGTGCTCCGGGGTCGCGAT
Source organism: Candidatus Limnocylindrales bacterium (assembly GCA_036741375.1). Lineage (GTDB taxonomy): Bacteria > Chloroflexota > Limnocylindria > Limnocylindrales > CSP1-4 > UBA5189. Next base: position 37,670 of record DAINSJ010000001.1, on the reverse strand, counting down.
CCCGCGGCCGTCCTCGGCGAACCGCCGGGCCCGCCGTGGTCGGTCGACGTCGATCCGGAATCGCTGCTATGAGGCGCAATGGTCAGGCGCAATGACGAGCCGCAACAGATTCGCGGCGCGTCCACAATGCTCCAGGGCGCTGAACGCGGGGAGGAAAAGCGCCGACGCAACTCCTTTCATGCGACAGCGGCATCACACGCTCCCATTCATGCCCCGCATCAATCAAAGAGACGAATTCTTTCGAAATCCCGTCCAGTTCATCTGGCTGCGGCATAACGCGTCGCCCGCGGGCCAAAGCGCGGCCTTGCGTGCATCTGGTTGGGGCCGTAGCGACCCTGAAGCGCGCCCGAAACAACACGGGCCGGATGGCTCATGCCGGATCTCGCTCGCGGACGTAGGATCGACCGACCAGCCCAGCCCCGGAGGAGAGCCAGATGACCGACAACACCAGCCACGACGACACCAGCGAGACGAAGAGCCCCGCCGCCGACGAGACCTTCGCCTGGAGCGCGGAGCCCGAGTCCAGCACCAACCCGAGCGGTCAGGGCCGAGATTGGGTCGGCCAGCTCCAGTCGATGATCGACCAGCTCACGACGCAGGCCGCGCCGGTCATCCGCGAGATCGGCGCCAAAGCTGCCGAACTGGCCGCGATCGCCGGTGACAAGGCCGGTCCCGTGGCGCAGAAGGCGGCCGAGGTCACCGGCCAGGCCGGCCAGAAGCTCGCCGAGAAGTCTCGCGATTTCGCAGCCGAGCTCCGGGGCGACCACCCGGCGACCGACGAGACAGCGTCGGCCGACGCGTCCGTGACGGCCGACGAGCCCCCGACGGCGGGTGGCGTCCACTGACCCAGCGGACCGTTCGACGGGCCCGGGAGGCCCGCCTCCGGCTCGTATACTCCGGCCGATGAGCGTTCGACCGATCGTGCTCCTGGGCGACCCGCGGCTCCGAATGAAGGGGCTGCCCGTCGAAACCTTCGGGCGCCACCTGCACGGCCTGCTCGACGACCTGGCGCACACGATGCGTGACGCCCCGGGCGTCGGCCTCGCGGCGCCGCAGCTCGGCGAGCCGCTTGCGGCCTGTGTGATCGAGGTGGAGAACCGCCTGTACGAGCTTGTCAATCCGGCCATCGTTCGGTCGGTCGGCGATGACCGCGACCTCGAAGGCTGTCTCTCGATCCCGGGCTATGCGGCGTATGTCACCCGTCGCGAGCGAGTTTGGGTCGTCGCGCAGGACCGGCGGGGACGGAAGATCAAGGTCACCGGCTCGGGGTTGCTCGGCCGGGCGTTCCAGCACGAGCTCGACCACCTCGCCGGCAAGCTGTACATCGATTACCTCGAGTCGATGGACGAGCTCATCCCCGTCGGTCGCGGCGGCGACGACGACGATGAGGACGGCGACGAGGCCGACAGCACGCGGGTGCGGACGCCGGCGCTCGCGTGATCCCGGCGCCGGCGGGCGGCGGTCGGCCCGGCGACCCGGTTCGAACGATCTTCTTTGGGTCCGGCGCGTTTGCCGTTCCGATTCTCGACGCGCTCGTCGGCGATCCGGCGTCACGGATCGTCGCGGTCGTCACGGCGCCGGACAGGCCCGCGGGCCGCCGAGGCACGCTCACTCCGGTGCCGGTCGCCGCACTGGCGCAGGTGCATGGCTTTCCGTTGCTCCAACCGTCCAGCCTCCGCGACGCTGCCGCGGTGGACGCCCTCCGGTCCATCGGGCCGGCGCTCGGTGTGCTCGCCGACTATGGCCGCCTGGTGCCGCCGGCGGTGCTCGGGATCCCGCCGAGGGGCTTCCTGAACGTCCACCCCTCGCTCCTGCCACGCCATCGGGGCGCCGCGCCGATCCCGGCGACGATCCTCGCCGACGATCCGCGAGCGGGTGTCACGCTCATGGCCATGGATGCCGGTCTCGACACCGGCCCGATCGTCTCCGCCGCCGCGTGGCCGCTCACCGGGATCGAGACGGCGGCGGAGCTCGAGGCGAGAGCCGCGACGGAGGGCGCAGCGCTCCTGCTCGCGTCGCTGCCGGACTGGCTCGCCGGCCGACTGGCGCCGCGACCCCAGGACGAAGCCGCCGCCACGCTGACGCGGCCGCTCCGGCGCGAGGACGGACGCCTCGATGGCGACACCCCGGCGCGCGAGCTGGAGCGCCGCGTCCGCGCCTACGTCCCGTGGCCGGGGACCTTCGTCGAGACGGACTTCGGGCGAGTCGCGGTCCACCGGGCGGTCGTGGCACCCGCCGAGCCCGGCGATCGGCCGGGGACCCTCGTCGAGGACGGCGCCGGCATCGCCCTCGCCACGGTCGAGGACCGCCTGCGGCTTCTCGAGGTCCAGCCGGCCGGCGGTCGCCGGATGTCCAGCGAGGCCTGGCGCCGCGGGCATCCGGGCGCCGTCGGGACCAACGTCATTGGCCGCGACGGAGCGGTCGCCGACCGGTGACAATGCTCGAACCCATGCTGAGCGCGCTGAGCCGTGATCCGCGTCCCGGAATCGCCGGGCTGTCGCCGGAGGCCCTCGCGGCCTGGCTGCTGGACCGCGGCGAACCGGCCTTCCGTGCCCGCCAGATCCAGGACGCGGTCTGGCGGACGGATGTCCGCTCTGCGGCCGACGTCCCGACGCTTCCGGCGTCACTGCGCGAGGCGATCGATGCGGCATTCCGCTGGGACACGATCGCCGACGACGACCTCGTCCTCGCCGATGGCGGCACCACGGAAAAGGCGCTCCATCGCCTGTCGGACGGCGTCGCCATCGAGTCCGTGCTCATGCACTACCCACCCGTGCCGGGGCGTCGCGAGCGGAACACCCTCTGCATCTCCAGCCAGGCCGGCTGCGCGGTCGGTTGCCCCTTCTGTGCGACCGGTGAGCTGGGACTCGCCCGGGATCTCGACACGGCCGAGATCGTCGACCAGGTCCGCGGCGCGGCGCGGCGCCTCGCGAGCCGGGACCGGCACCTGACGAACATCGTCTTCATGGGCATGGGCGAGCCGCTCCTGAACCTCGATCGCGTGCTCGAGGCGGTCGCCGCGCTCAACGATCGCGATCGGTTCGGGCTCGGGGCGCGACACATCACCGTCTCGACCTCCGGGGTGGTCCCGGGAATCCGGCGCCTGACCGCGCTCGGGCCGCAGTTCACTCTGGCCGTGAGCCTGCACGCGGCACGCGACGCGCTTCGGGACGTCCTCGTGCCGATCAATCGCCGCTGGCCGGTCGGCGAGGTCGTGGCCGCGGCCCGCGAGCACGCCCGCGCGACCCGCCGCCGGGTGAGCTACGAGGTCACGATGATCGGTGGGGTGAACGACACCGACCTCGACGCCGACTCGATGGCGACCCTCCTCGCCGGCGACCTCGTCCACGTCAACCTGATCCCGATGAACCCCGTCGCCCACACGCCGTGGACGGCGAGCCCGATGCCCGTCATCGAACGCTTCGCCCGCCGGCTCCGGGCGGCCGGGATCCCGGTGACGATCCGCCGGAATCGTGGCCAGGAGGTCGGCGCGGCGTGCGGCCAGCTCGCTGCCGAGCGGGCCGGAGCACCAGCGGCCCCAGCGGTTGCCCGGCGCCGGCAGCGCCTGGAGATGGCGAGCGCTGCGGCCCTCCGAGGCGAGCGAAGCCGGGAGCCGGTGCCCGAGGGCGTGGACGCATGACGGCCGAGCGGGGCCGGAGACTGCAACGCCGTGCGACGACCCGGGCCATGCGCCTCCCCCCATCCGACGCACCGTCCCTTGGTCGAGCGCGAGTTGCCGTCAGCATCCTCGATGCAGACCTCGGCAATCTCGCCAACGCCGTCCGGCGCGCGGAGCGCGAGGGCGCGGACCGGATCCACCTCGACGTCATGGACGGCCACTTCGTCCCGAATCTCACGTTCGGGGCCAGGACGATCGGGGCGCTGCGGCGCCGGACGCGCCTGCCGTTCGATGCCCACCTGATGATCGACGAGCCCGGGCGATACCTCGACGAGTACCTGGAGGCGGGCTGCGACTCGATCACCGTCCACGTCGAGATCGCCGAACCGATCGAGCCGACACTCCGGCGGATCCGCGAGGCCGGCCGGGCCGCGGGCCTCGCGATCAAGCCGAAGACGCCGCTGTCGGCCCTCGAGCCGTACCGCGAGCTCCTCGACATCGTCACGGTGATGACGGTCGAACCCGGGTTCGGTGGCCAGGCGTTCATGGCCGACGTGGCCCGGGCCAAGCTGCTGCCGGCCCGCGAGATCCTGTCCCACAAGCTCCACGGCGGCGAGGTTCACGTGGACGGCGGGGTCAGCCGCGAGACCGGGGAGCTCGTCGGCGGGCTCGGCGTCGACATCCTCGTCGTCGGGTCCGCGCTCTGGATCAAGGGTCGCGACATGGGCCGCGAGATCCGGCTCATCCGGGCGCTTGCCGACGAGGGCTATCAGTACGCGCTCAACAACGGCAAACCGCCCATCGCACGCGACCGGCTCGTGGTGTTCGCAACAGTCGGCCGCGATGACGCTCGCAAGCTGCGGGCCGAGATCGAGAAGGCCGGGATTCCGGTGCTGCTCTTTCGCTCTCGAGAAGACCCGGCGGAGATGGCCGACGAGGACCGCCGCTGGGACGTGTTGCTGCCGGCCTCGGCCGAGGTGGCCGCGCGGGCGAGATTCGCCGTGCCCTCGGCCGGCTGAGGCATGCGGGCACTGCTGCAACGCGTCGAACGGGCCTCGGTCGACGTCGACGGGGAACGGATCGCGACCATCGGGCCGGGCCTGCTCGTGCTCCTCGGCGTCGGCGGCTCGGACGACGATCGGACCGCCGATCAGCTCGCCGCACGGGTCGCGGCGCTCCGGATCTTTCCGGACGAGTCCGGTCGAACGAATCGGTCAGTGGTCGAGGTCGATGGGTCGGCGCTCGTCGTGAGCCAGTTCACGCTCTACGCGGATACGTCACGCGGTCGCCGTCCGGGGTTCACCGATGCCGGCCCGCCGGAGCTGGCCGAACGGCTCTACCGGCGGTTCGCCGACGCACTTCGGGAAGCGGGGATCGCGGATGTGGAGATGGGGCGGTTCGGGGCCGAGATGCGGGTTGAGCTCGTCAACGATGGCCCGTTCACGATCTGGCTGGATACCGATCGCAGCTGACCGGCATCGGCCGACCGTGGAGCGACCCTAGCGGGCGCTCTTCGTCTCGGTCCGGCGGCAGCGCGTACAGACGAGGGACTTCGTCGCGACGCCGTTGCGGACGACCGTCAGCGGCTGCAGGTTCGGCTCCATGCGGCGATGCGCGCGCACCCGGTTCGAGCCGGACGACTGGGGGTTGAAGCCACCCATTGAAACTTTGCCGCAGATCGCGCAGGAGCGTGCCATGAAGATCCTCGGAGGGGAGGCGGGTGAAGCGCCGGTGCCGGTTCGGGCCCAGCGGGGCGGTACTATACCACGCACCCGCGCGGTTCCCGAACGCGGTCCCGCCGCCGGCTGACGAGGGAGCACCTTGCCCGACGCACCCACCCCCGGACGGGCGCTCGTCACGCGCCGCGCCGTGATCGACATCGTGCGCAGCGTGACGCTCGGCTCGTACGGCGTGGCCGGCTTTGCCGGCGATCTCGCCGACGGCATCCCGGGCGCGATCGAGCGGCGGCCCGCCGGCCTCCGAGTGTCGCTCCGCGGCGGCTCGATCGAGATCGGCCTGCGCCTCCGCGTCGCAAAGGGGCTGCCAATTGCCGAGGTGGCGCGCCAGGTGGACTCGGCGATCCGGTATGCGATCCGTCGCGCCCTCGATCGCGAGGTCGGCCGCCTGACGATCAGAATCGCCGGCCTCGACCCCCATCCGGGGGGTGAGCCGCCGCAGCCACCGCCGCCGGGCGGGGTCGGACCGTCGGACCTCGCGGACAGCGGCTCGGACGTCGCCTGATGGCCCGTCGGGCCTGCAACGGGGCCGGCCTCCTGGGCGCCTTCCGAGCCGCGGTAGCCAATCTCGAGGCCAACGTCGACGAGATCAATGCCCTCAACGTCTTCCCGGTCCCGGACGGCGACACCGGCTCGAACATGCTCGCGACGGTCCGGGCGGCCCTCGCTGAGGCGGAGACGCTCGGCGAGGACGCGACGGCGGAGCGCGTCGCAGCGGCCGCAGCGTTCGGCGCGCTCATGGGTGCCCGCGGCAACTCCGGGGTCATCACGAGCCAGATCCTGCGGGGCATCGCCGAGGGCCTCGCCGGAAAGGCCCACTTCAACACCCTGGACCTCGCCAACGCGCTGGATCTCGGGACCAAGGCCGCCTACGGCGCCGTCGCCAAGCCCGTCGAAGGGACGATCCTCACCGTCATCCGGGAGGCCTCCGCGGCCGCCGTCGCGACCGCCGAGCGGGAACCCGACCTGGTCGCGGTCCTCAAGGCGACCGTCATCGCGGCCGACAAGGCAGTCGCGAAGACGCCGTCCCTGCTCCAGATCCTGAAGGATGCCGGCGTCGTCGACTCGGGCGGTCAGGGGCTCCTGCGGCTGTTCGAGGGTGCCGAGCGCTTCGTCGAAGGCCGCGCGGCGGATCGGCTGTCGGCTCTCCCGCGCGACGCCGTCGGCTTGACGCCGGCACGGCCTTCCAGGAGCCTGCCGGTCGCGGCCCGCCGTGAATCGGTCGGCGAAGGAGACGGGGCCTTTGGCTTCGAGACGATGTTCCTGGCCCGAGCGCTACCGGGACGGCCCCTCGACGTCGAAGCGATCCGGACCCGCATCGGCTCGATCGGCGAATGCGTGCTGGTGGCCGGCGACGCAATGGCCGTCAAGGTGCATGTCCACAACGACCGGCCCGATCTGGTCCTCGGCTACGCCATCGGCCTAGGCACGCTGTCGATGATCAGCGTCGAGAACCTCGACCAGCAGGCCAGCGACGTCCGCGAGACGAAAGCCGCGGCCTTCGCGACCGGTGTGGGAACCGCTGCCGAATCGCACGAAGGCAACGGCACGGGCCCCGCGCTCGATGCCGGGGAGCTGGCCGACCTCGCCGTCGTCGCGGTTGCCGCGGGGGAGGGCCTGGCGGCAATCTTCCGGGACTTCGGTGTCAGCCGGGTCGTCCTCGGCGGGCAGACCGCGAATCCCAGCACGGGCGAGCTCCTCGAGGCGGTTCGATCCGTTCACGCCCGGGAGGTCCTCGTCCTGCCGAACAACCCGAACGTCGTCCTCGCCGCGCGCCAGGTGGCGGCGCTCGCCGATCGTCCAGTCTCGGTCGTCGCGACCCGTAACGCCGCGGAGGGGCTCGCCGCGTTGCTCGCGCTGGATCCCACGAAGAACGCCGCCGACAACGCCACCGAGATGACGGCGGCGGGGCGGGCCATCCAGTCGCTGTCGGTGACGGAGGCCGTGCGCGACGCCACGATCGGCGGCCGCAAGGTCAAGAAGGGCCAGACGATCGCGCTCGACCCGGACGACGGTCTCGTCGCCGTTGACGACGATCCGACGGCGGCCGTCCTGGCGGCGATCCGATTGCTGAAGCCGGGCTTCGAACTCATCACGCTGTACTACGGCGAGGGCGCCGACCTCGCCGGCACCGAGCGGCTCGCGCGCAAGATCCACGAGCTTGCGACGGGGGCGGAGGTCGAGGTCGTGCATGGCGGCCAGCCGCACTACCGTTACCTCGTGTCCGCCGAGTAGGGGAGTGGCCGACCGACCCATCCGCCGGCGCGCCCCTGGCGCGGTGCGCCCGCCACGCCCGCCGGCGGCACCGAAGGCTCCCCTCGACCCGGTCGCCCTGCTCGACGCCGACGTGGCCCGGTCGGGGTTGCCCGGAGCGCCGACCGTCGGGCGGGCGGGCCGCCGCCTCGGGATCAGGACCGTTCGGGACCTGCTGTTCCATCTGCCGCGGCGGTACGATGACCTCCGCGAGATGCGGCGGATCGGAGACCTCACCTGGACGCCGGACGGGGAGGTCGTCTCGGCCCACGTCCGGGTCTCCGACCTGCGGGTCGAGCCGACGTTCCGGCGCCGGATCCAACGAACGGTCGCGGTCCTCGAGGACGAGACGGGGACGATCGCCGCGACGTGGTTCGGTCGGCGCTTCATCGAGCGCCGCCTGCACGCCGGCGATTCGATCGTCGTGAGCGGCAAGCTCCGTCACTTCGGTGGGCGGCTGACGCTCGACAACCCGGAGTTCCAGCGCGACGACGGGTCGCCACTGCTGCATGCGGGACGGATCGTGCCGGTCTATCGCCTGACCGCCGGTCTCACCGCTGCGACGCTCCGACGGACGATGCGCGAGGCGATCGACCGCTCGGGCAAGAGCTACCCGGAATACCTGCCGCGGGAGGTCCTTCGCGAGCGGGAGCTCCTGCCGATCGGCGAGGCCCTCGACGAGGCGCACTACCCGACGACGTTCCCGCGCCGCGACGGGGCCCTCGACCGCCTCGCGTTCGACGAGCTCCTCGCGCTCCAGATGGGCATGGTGTCGCGACGGCGTGGCCGAATCCACGAGCGCGGCGTCGCTGTCGCCGTCGACCCGGCCGAGGACGCCCGGATTCGCGAGGCAGTTGTCGCCGGACTGCGGGCCAGGACGGGCAGGCCCGTGGACCTCACCGACGACCAGGATCGGGCGATCGTGGCGATCGCCACGGATCTGGCTTCGGAGACGCCGATGCTCCGACTGCTCCAGGGTGACGTCGGGTCCGGCAAGACGGCCGTTGCGGCCTGGGCGCTCGCCGCGATGGCCGCGGCGGGCCGCCAGGGAGCGTTGCTCGCGCCGACGGACCTGCTCGCTCGCCAGCACCAGAAGACGCTCACGGAGCTGCTCGAGCCGCTCGGCCGTCCGGTCGAGCTCCTCACGGGGTCCCTCAAGGCCGCCGAGGCCAATCGAGTTCGGGACATGGTCGCGAGCGGCATGGCGCCGATCGTGGTCGGGACCCACGCTCTCATCTCCGAGTCCGTGGCGTTCGCCGACCTCGGGCTCGTGGTCATCGATGAGCAGCATCGATTCGGGGTCGATCAGCGCGCCGCGCTCGAGGCGAAGGCCGCCGGCCGAGTGCCGCATGTCCTGCTGATGACCGCGACGCCGATCCCGCGGACGCTCGGCCAGGTCCTGTATGCGGACCTCGACGTCACGGACCTCCGAACCCCACCGGCCGGCCGCGTGCCGATCCGAACCGCGATCCGAACGCCGGCGGAGCTTGACCGCGTCTGGACGTTCGTCCGAGAAGAGGCGGAAAAGGGCCACCGGACCTTCGTCGTCGTGCCGCTCATCAGCCCTGAGGACGCCACCGACTCGAATGGCGAGCCGGACGACGAGGCGATCGTTGCCTCGGCAGCCATTGCAGCCGAGGCCGAGGCGGTTCGCCTCGGTGCCCTCCTGGAGCCGCTCCGCGTCGGGCTGGTCCATGGCCGGCTCAAGCCGGCCGACCGGGATGCCGAGATGGCGCGCTTCCGGGACGGCGAGATCCAGGTTCTCGTCGGGACGACGGTCGTGGAGGTCGGCGTCGACGTCCCCGAGGCCACGATGATGGTCGTCGAGGGCGCCGACCGCTTCGGCCTCGCCCAGCTCCACCAGCTCCGGGGACGCGTCGGCCGCGGGACGGTCGAATCGTTCTGCGTCCTCGTCTCGGATTCGACCGACGAGACCGCCCAGGCACGGCTCGCCGCGGTGCGGGACCTCAACGACGGCTTCGAGCTGGCTGAGCGGGACTGGGAGCTGCGCCGCGAGGGCGACGTGCTTGGCCTGGTCCAGAGCGGCCTGCCGCGGCTCCGGGTCGCGTCGCTCCAACGGGAGGAGCATCGCGATCTCGCGGTCGCGGCCCGTCGCGCCGCCGAGCTCCTCCTGGATGCCGAGGGCCGGCTCCAGCCCGGCCATGAGCCGCTCCGGCAGGAGATGGCCACGGGCTGGCTCGCGCGCGTCGCGACGGCCGATCCCGCGGGTGCCGCGTGACCGAGACCGCGGGCCGGGTCATCGCGGGGACGGCGCGGGGGACGCGGCTGGTCGCTCCGGCGAGCGGGGTCCGCCCGCTCGGCGATCGGGTGAAGCAGACGCTCTTCGCCATCCTCGAGCCCGAGCTGAAGGGTGCCTCGTTCCTGGACCTGTTCGCAGGCAGCGGAGCGGCCGGAATCGAGGCGCTGTCTCGAGGTTCGGAGCGGGCGACGTTCGTGGAACGGAACGCGGGCGCGATCGAGGCCATCGAGCGAAACCTGGCGGCGACCCACCTGGGGGGACCCGGGGCGCAGGTCGTTCGCGGCGAAGCCATCGCCTGGCTCAAGGGCTCCGGCGCCACGGCCGGGCCGTTCGGCGTCATCGTCGCCGACCCGCCATACGACGAGCCGGGGTTGCTCGTTGACGCCCTCACGGCGATCTCGGTCGCGGGCACCAACGCGATCCTCGCCGCCGGCGGCATCGTGGTCTCGAAGCACTTCTGGCGAACCGGGCCGCCGGCCTCGATCGGACTGCTAGCATCCGTCCGGGAGCGCCGGTTCGGGGAGACCGGCCTGACGTTCCACCGCTGGGAGGCCGGATGAAGATCGCGCTCTATCCCGGCTCGTTCGACCCGGTGACGAACGGTCACCTCGACGTGATCCGGCGGGCCCTCGCTGTCTTCGATCGCGTCCTCGTGGGAGTCCTCGCGAACCCCCGCAAGTCACCGCTGCTGGCAGCCGCGACCCGCGTCGAGATCCTCCGAGCAGCCCTGGCCGAGGCGGGCATCCCCGACGACCGGGTCGAGGTCGTGACGTTCGACGGGCTCACCGTCGATGCCGTCAAGGCCCACGGTGCCGGCTCGATCATCCGGGGCCTGCGAGCGATCTCCGACTTCGAGACCGAGATGCAGCTGGCCCACAACAATCGGAAGCTCGCGCCCGATGTCGACTCAGTGTTCTTCATGACCGCGGTCGAGCATGGCTACGTGAGCTCGTCGCTCGTCAAGGAGATCGCGAGCTTCGGCGGCGACGTTTCCTCGATGGTCCCCGAGGCGGCGCTGCAGGCTCTGGCGACGCATCTCCACGCTGGGTGACCGCGCCTCACGTGCCATAATCCGGGCGACCCCACTCGCACCATCGAGGCCTCCGACGGACATCATCTTCCTGCTTGAACGGCTCGAGTCGCAGATCGCGACAGGCACGGGGCTGCCTGCGACTCGGAAGGTCCTCGTCGACCGCGACGCGATCCTCGACCTCATCGACCAGCTTCGGGTGGCGATCCCCGAGGAGGTCCGGGCGGCCAAGCGGATCAACGCCGAGGGCGAGCGGATCCTCGAGAAGGCTCACGACGAGTCGACGCGCATCGTCAGTCGCGCCCAGGAGCAGGCCGCGTTCCTCATCGGCGAGCGGGGCTTGACCGAGACCGCCCAGGCCGAGGGCCGCCGCATCGTCGAGCAGGCCGAGGACGTCGCCGATGGCATCCGTCGCGGCGCCGACGACTACGCCGCGAACATCCTCGGGACGCTCGAGGAAGAGGCGGTCACGGCGCTCGCCGGCATCCGCAAGGGCATGAACGTCCTCGAGGAGCGACGGGCCGAGCTCCAGCGGCGCGCGCCCGAGGATGGCCACGAACCGATGCTGTCAGACGCCGAGATCCGGGTGACGGAAGACGAGGACGCAGGCAGCCGGTCGCCCTCGCTGCGGTGACCGTCGTGGTCCCGCTCACGTTTCCGCTGGCGAGCCTGCTCGCGGAGCCGCCAGGTACGGCGGCGAGCTACGAGATCCACGGGGTCACGATCCCGCTGCCCGACGACCTCCATCTCGCCGATCCGATCGAAGGGCGCCTCGAGGTCGATCGGACGAACCGCGGCGTCGTCATCCGGGCCGAGCTCGACACGGCCATCGAGGCAACCTGCTCGCGCTGCCTGAAGGACATCGTCGTCCCGATCCACGTGAGCCTCGACGAGGAGGTTCTGCCGAGCCTCGACTTCGGCACCGGAGCCCGGCTCGACCGCTCCAGCGAACCGGACGTCGCGCGCCTCACGGATCATCACGAGCTGGCGCTCGCCCCGATCGTCGCGGAGGCGATCTCGCTCGCCGAGCCGATCGCGCCACTGTGCGAGGCGCTCTGTCCCGGGCTCTGCGTCACGTGTGGCGAACGTCTCGGCCCGGGCCACCCGGATCACGACGAGGACGACATCGATCCGCGCCTCGCGGCCCTGCAGGCCTTCCGGGTCGACGGCGAAACCGGGAGCGAGTAAACTCCGCGCTCGGCCCGTCGTTTCACGCGGCTGGTTCGTTCCCGGATTGCAACTCTCCGGCGCCCGCGTGCGCGGCCCGTCCGCCGACCGGTGCTCGGGCATCGAAAGGAGCCTCACGAACCCATGGGTGTGCCAAAGCGCAAGGTCTCCCACGCACGACAGGGAGATCGGCGCGCCCATCTCGCGCTGACGCTCCCCCAGCTCGAGGAGTGCCCGCACTGCCATCAGCCGAAGCGCTCGCATCGCGCCTGCCTGAACTGCGGGTACTACGGTGGCCGGCCGGTCCTCGAGCTCAAGAAGGCGAAGGACGACGCTCCTTCGACCTGACGGCGCGCCTCGAGTGACCCCAACCCCCGTCCGGATCGCGGTCGATGCGATGGGCGGCGACCATGGCCCCGAAGAGGTCGTGCCGGGAGCCCTCGCGCACGCCCGCGCGCACCCCGAGGATGCGGTCATCCTCGTCGGGGTCGAGTCGCGCCTCCGGTCGATCGCCCCGTCGCTGCCCCCGAACGTCTCCATCGTGGCCGCGTCCCAGGTCATCGAGATGGACGAACACCCGGCGATGGCGCTGCGCGAGAAGAAGGACGCCTCGATCCTCGTCGCCTGCAACCTGGTCCGCCACGGCCAGGCCGACGCGATCGTCACGGCCGGGCACACCGGCGCCGGGATGGCCGCAGCGGTGCTGCGGATCGGGCGCGTCGCCGGCGTCGACCGCCCGGCTCTCGCCGTCCAGATGGTCCGCCAGGGCTCGCCGTTCGTGCTGCTCGACATCGGCGCGAATCCCGATTCGACCCCCGAGAACCTCGCCCAATACGCCCGGATGGGCTCGATCTTCGCGGAGCGCGTCCTGGGGATCCCGAACCCGCGCGTCGCCCTCCTCTCGATCGGCGAGGAGAAGGGCAAGGGCGACCTGCGGATCCAGCAGGCGACCGAGCTGCTGGACGCATCAGGCCTCAACTTCATCGGCAACGTCGAGGGCAAGGATCTCGTCGCCGACATGGCCGATGTCGTCGTGACGGACGCGGTCGCGGGCAACGTCGTCATCAAGTTCTTCGAAGGGCTCTCGACCTTCATCTTCGACCTGTGGCGGGAGGAGTTCCGGGGCTCGCTCCGGGGCCGGCTCGCCTACCTCCTGTTGCGGCCCGGGATCGACCGGATCCGGAACGTCTTCGACTACGAGCAGGCCGGCGGCTCGCCGCTCCTGGGGGTTAAGGGAGCGGTGATCATCACCCACGGTCGGGCGAAGCGACGCATGATTGGCTTCGCCTGCGAGGTGGCGGCGAGGACGGCACGGGAGCGGGTCCCGGAGCGGATCGCCGAGGCGCTCGCATGAGTGGGCCCGAGCTGACGGTCGGCCGCAGCGTGATCGCCGAGGTCGCCCGACTCGCGGCCCTCGAGGTTCCCGACGTGCTCCGCGTCGGGCGCGGTGGCCCGCGCTGGCGGGTCGCCCTTTCCGGTGCGCCGATCGCCGTCCGCGTCCAGGGCGACGAGGTGAGCGTCCGCCTGTGGCTCATCGCCCGGCCGGGCGCCGATCTCGTCGCCACGACCAGGGCCGTCCGGACGGCGGTCGGCGCAGCGATCGAGCGGCTGCTCGGGCTGTCGATCGGCGGCGTCACCGTCGTCATCGATGGCGTCGGCGGCTGACGCATCCCGATGAGCGAAAAGACTGATGCCCGGCCCTCGGACCGGATCCGATCTCGACGGGCCGGGCGGCGCGTGGCGCTCGCGTCCGTCTTCGAGGCAGAGTTCGGCCAGCGGACCGCAACGGCCGTCCTCGAGCGCCAGCTTGCCGAGACCGAGGCGGACCCATCGGCCGGCCTGCTGGCCCGCTCGATCGTCGAGGCCGTGGTTGCGAATCGAGACACGATCGACGCTCGAATCGAGCTCCTGGCGCCCCAATATCCGGTCGTCCAGCTGGCCCGGATGGACCGCGCGCTGCTCCGGTGCGCCCTTGGTGAGGTGCTACACTCCGCCACGCCGGCCCGGGTGGCGATCGCCGAGTGGGTCGAACTGGCACGGATCTACAGTGGCGACCCGATGCGGCGCCTCATGAACGGTGTTCTCGGATCCGTCGCACGAGAGACCTTAGAGACCCAGGAATCGACACCCAGCTCCGAGGAGGGAGTCAGTGGCCACGACCTACGAGCGACTCAAGAAGATCGTCGTCGAGCAGCTCGGGGTCGATGAGGAGGAGGTCAAGCCCGAGGCCTCCTTCGTCGACGACCTGAACGCCGACTCGCTCGATCTGGTCGAGCTGATCATGAGCCTCGAGGAAGAGTTCTCGACCGAGATCTCCGACGAGGATGCCGAGCGCATCCGGACCGTCGGCGACGCTGTCGAATACATCGACGAGCGGACCACCTAGGCAAGCTCCAGACCGGCGCCGCGAGCCAGCTCGGGATCGTGGATCGCGCCGACGTCCTCGCCGAGCGCCTCGGCCTTCCGGTCCGGGATCGACAGCTGCTCGCCCAGGCCCTGACGCACACGTCGTGGCTCCATGAGCACCCCGGCGAAGGCGCCGGCCACAACGAACGCCTCGAGTTCCTCGGCGACTCCGTCGTGAGCCTCGCGATCTCCCAGGCGCTGTTCGAGCGACACCCCGACGACGACGAAGGCCTCCTTTCCGCGCGCCGTGCGGCGATCGTGAGCGCCACTGGCCTGGCCCGACTCGCCGAGCGCATCGACCTCGGCGCCCATCTCGCACTCGGGGAAGGGGAGTCGCACCGCGCCGGCGAGCGCCGGCCCTCGATCCTCGCCTCGGGCTTCGAGGCCCTTGCCGGTGCCCTCCTCATCGACCTCGGCTGGGAGGCGACGCGTGCATGGGTCGTCGCGGTGGCCGCGCCGGAGATTGATGCCGGCCTGTCGCCGATCGCGCTGAAGAGCCCCAAGAGCCGCCTCCAGGAGGAGACCCAGCGGATCAGCGGCGAGCGCCCCGCCTACCGCCTGCTCGAGGCCGTCGGGCCCGATCACGAGAAGGTGTTCCGCGTCGAGGTCAGCGTCAGCGAGGAGGTCCTCGGGATGGGCGTCGGGCCGTCGCGACGGGTCGCCGAGACAGCGGCGGCGGCCGAGGCCGTGCAGGTCCTGGCGGCCCGAGCGGCCGAGGCGGCCGAGGCCGAGGCAGGCGAGCTGCGCGAGCTGCGTGTGGCCGGCGACGATCCTGGCGGCGCCTCATGAGCCGCCCGGCGCGCCTCCTCTCGGTCCGCCTCCAGGGTTTCAAGTCATTTGCCGAGCGGACGCACGTCGCGTTCGGGCCGGGGATCAGCGCTGTCGTCGGGCCCAACGGATCCGGCAAGAGCAATCTCGCCGACGCGCTTCGCTGGGCCCTCGGCGAGCAGGGCCGCGCCCTCCGCTCGCGCAAGGCCGAGGACGTGATCTGGGCCGGCTCGGAGCGGCGGGCCGCGCTCGGGATGGCCGACGTCCAGCTCGTCCTCGACAACGCCGATGGCCTGCTGCCGGTCGAGTACGGCGTCGTCGAGCTCGGCCGCCGCCTGTACCGCTCGGGCGAGAACGACTATCTCCTGAACCGCCAGCGGGTGCGGCTCCGGGATCTGGTGGACCTGCTCGACTCGGCCCATCTCGCCGAGAATGCGTTCCTGTTCATCGGCCAGGGCATGGTCGACCAGGCGCTCGCACTCCGGCCCGAGGAGCGGCGGCCGCTCTTCGAAGAGGTCGCCGGCGTGCGTCGCCACGAGCGCCGGCGCCGGAAGGCGGAGGAGCAGCTCTCCGAATCCGAGGCCAACCTCGCCCGCTCGGAGGACATCCTCGCGGAGCTGCGGCCGCAGGCGCGCCGGCTTGCCGCGCAGGCGGAACAGCAGACCAGCCGCCGCAGCGCCGGCGACGAGCTCGCCGCCGCCATCCTCACGGCTGCTCACGTCCGCTGGCACGCCGCCGATGCCCGGATCCGGATCGCCATCGCGGCTGTCGCCACCGCCCGGACGCAGCTGGATCGGGCGATGGCCGGCCTCGCCGTCGAGGAGGAGGCGGCCGCCGTGCTGGGCGCGAAGCTCGCGCTTCGGGCGTCGGTCGAGGCGGAGTGCCGCGCCGCCGTGGATGCCGCCCTGGCCGAGCTGACCGGATTGCGCCTGCGTGATGGCCGGATCGATTCGGAGCTCGCGAACGCGGCTCGCGAACAGGTGCGCCTCGCGACCGAGCGGCGCGTCGTCGAGGCCGATCGGACGTCGGCCCAGCTCGTCCTGGCCGAGCCACCACCGGCGCGCGATCTTGGGCTGGATGCGGAGCTCGGCGAGGCCGAGCGGGCGCTCGCGGAGGCCCTCGAAGAGCTCGCGGCCGCCAAACGGGACATCGGCGCCGACGACGCCGATCTCGCGGCGGTGCAGCGCCTCGAGGCGGCCCGGCATGCCGAGCTCGACACCGCGCGACGCCGCCTCGCCGCGGCGGAGCAGGCGGCCGCGACCGAGACCAAGCGGGCCGCAGCGGCGGTGCGGGAGCGGGCCACAGCGGAAGGCGCCCTCGCCGAGGTGCGCTCTGCGCTCGAGGACGTCACGACGCGGGAGGCCGAGGCGGCCGTGGCGCTCCAGGAAGCGCAGGCGCAGGCCCTCGCGGCACAAGCAGACGCCCAGGGTGCGGCCGAACGGGCGGGCAGCCTCCGGTCGGGGCTTGCCAGCGTGCAGGGCAGCCTGACCGTCGCGGAGCGGGCGATGGCGGATCTCGAGGGTGGCGCGTTCGCGGTCGCCGCCAGGGCCGCCGGCGGAGAGCGGCTGGATCGCGGCGTCATCATCGACCCGGACCTGCGGGCCGCGGTCGACGCGGCACTGGCCGGCATCGGGCCGGCGTTCCTCGTTGATCGGCCGACCCTGGGGCGGCTCGCCGGCGAGCGCGGGAGCGCGGTCGTGGCGGAATCGCTCGCGACCCGTGACACCGCGGTCACGGACGCCGATCGCCGGTTCGAAGCGGCCGTTCGAAGCCGCGGCGGCGGCCTCCTGGGTGATGCGCTGCGACGGGACGATCGCGGGGCGCTGCGGCAGCTCCTCGCCCGCTGCGCCTGGTTACCGGACCTCGAGGCGTGCCTCGAGCTGCAGGCGACGATGCCGGTGGGCTGGACGCTGGTGCCTCGCGATGGCAGCGCCGCGATCGGCGGGCTCGTCGTCACGCTCGGCCCGGACGGCGGGGTCATCGAGCGGCAGGCCGCTGCCCAGCGACTCGCCGGCGAGGCAACGCGCCTGACCGCGGACCTGGCGGCCGTCGAGCGGGCATCGGCCGCCGCCGCGGCCCGGGTCGAGACGACTGGCCGAGCGCTGGCGGAGGCGCGAGCGGCGCATGCGCAGGCAACCGCCTCCCGCCGCCAGGCCGAAGAGCGCGAGCGAGCGGCGGCTCGGGCTGCGGAAGCTGCCGGCCGCGACGCCTCGTGGCTCGAGGCCCAGGCGCTGCGGCTGTCGGCCGACGCGGATCGCGCCCGAGCAGCCATTCCTGCCGCGCCTCTCGCCAGCGTGGCCGCCGAGCCAACCGCAGCCATGCCGCACGGCGCCGCGGGCAACGCCCCGGACGACGAAGCCGCCCTCGGGATCTGGGAACAGCGAACCAGGGACCTGCGAGCCCGCCGGGATCGGATCGCGGAACTGGTGGCGGCCGCGGAGTCGCGCCGCCAGGAGGCGGATCGGAAGCGGGCCGGTGCCGAAGCCGCCCTCGCCATCGGGCGATCCCGCGTCGACGGTCTGGACGCGAGCACCGTGCTCATCGTCGAGCGCGAGGCAGGCCTGCACGGCGAGCGTGAAGAGCTGGCTCGTCTGCTCGCCGTTGCGGTGACTCGCGAGCGCGAGGCCCGTACGGAGCTCGCGGCACTCGTCGCGGAGGACGCGGGCGACCGGGAGCGGCTCGCAACCGCCGAGCAGGGCGCGATGCAGGCGCGCGAGTCGGTCCGCCTCGCACAGGCGGGCGCCCAGGCGAGCGAGCGCGAGGAGCTCGAGGCGCGACTCGGGCTCGAGAACGTTCGCGAGCAGCTGCTCGTCGAGCTCGCCGGCCTTGGTGCCCTGGCGCTCAGCCACCTGCGGCTGCTCGCGACGGGCGAGGATCCCGACGCGCCGACCGAGCTCGCGACTGTCGATGCCGATTCGCCTCCCGCCGAGGGACTCGCCGCCGAAGGGCTCGCAGCGGATCTCGAGGCCGCGCTCCGGAATGCCGCCCTCGTCTGGTCGGCCGGCACGCCGCCGCCGGAGCCGCCGTCAGCAGGGCGGCTGGCCTCCCTCCGCCGCCGGTTCCACGAGCTCGGCGCCGGCAATCCGTTCGCCGTCGACGAGTACGCGGCCCTCAAGACCCGGCTCGACGCGCTCGAAACCCAGCGACTGGACCTGGAGGCGGCGATCGAGCGGACCAGGAGCCTGATCTCGGAGCTCGACACGCTCATTGCCACACAGTTCCGGACCACCTTCCAGGCGCTCGAAGTGGCCTTCGACGCGCGTTTCCAGCAGCTGTTCGGCGGCGGCTTCGCGCGGCTCTCACTGACCGACCCGACGGACCTCTCCGCGACCGGCATCGAGATCGTCGCCCGGCCGCCCGGCAAGAAGCCCCAGGCGCTCGCGATGCTCTCGGGCGGCGAACGGGCGCTCACGGCCGTCGCGCTGCTGTTCGCGATGCTCGAGGTTCGCCCGGTCCCGTTCTGCGTCCTCGACGAGGTCGACGCCGCACTCGACGAGGCCAACATCGGCCGGTTCACCGATGCGTTGCGGGAGCTCTCGAAGCAGACCCAGTGCATCGTGATTACCCACAATCGCGGCACGATCGAGACCGCGGATGCCCTGTACGGGGTGACCGTCGGCGAGGATTCGGTGAGCCGGGTGATCAGTCTCCGGCTCGAGGACGCGACCGAGCTGGCCGGCCGGGCCCGCTCCAATGGCACGCCATCCGGAACCCTCGCGCCGACGCGGAGCTAGGGTGGTCGACGACCTCGCGGAACCGCCGAACGAGCTCGAGGCAGGGCTGGAGCGGAGCCGCGGCGGCTTCATGTCGCGCCTGCGCGGCCTGCTCGGTGGCAGCCAGATCTCGCCCGAGGCCTGGGACGAGGTCGAAGAGGCGCTCATCGCCGGCGACGTGGGAGCGTCGCTGGCGGCGGAGATCGTCGAGCGCGCCCGCGCCCGTCGCGATGCGCCGTCCGCAGAGGCGGCGGTCCGCGCGGAGCTCGCGGCGGTGCTCTCAGGCGCTACGGCCGAGCCCGCGACGGGAGCAGCAGCTCAGCCGAGGATCATCCTCGTCGTCGGCGTGAACGGGACCGGCAAGACGACGACGATCGGCAAGCTGGCGCACCTGGAGCACGCAGCGGGCCACCGGGTGATCCTCGCGGCCGCGGATACGTTCCGTGCGGCGGCGATCGGGCAGCTGCGGATCTGGGCCGATCGGACAGGCGCCGAGGTCGTGGCCCACGCGCCAGGGGCCGATCCCGCCGCCGTCGTCTACGACTCGCTCGACGCGGCCATCGCCCGCGATGCGGACACGGTCATCGTCGACACGGCCGGCCGGCTGCATACGAAGGCCAACCTGATGGACGAGCTCGCAAAGATCCGGCGGATCATCGATCGCCGCATTCCGGACGCCCAGCCCGAGACGCTCTTCGTCCTCGACGCCACGACAGGCCAGAACGGCCTCGCGCAGGCCATCGCGTTTCATGCGGCGGTGGGCCTGACGGGCATCGCCCTGACGAAGCTCGACTCCACGGCCCGTGGCGGCATCGTCTTCTCGATCGCCTCGCAGCTCGGCATTCCCGTGCGCTACGTCGGCGTGGGCGAGCGGGCCGAGGACCTCTTGCCATTCGATCCCGAGGCGTTCGTGGCCGCGCTGTTCGGAACGGGAGCCGCCGCATGACGGCGCGGCGCGGGCCCGCCGGCCGGGTAGCCATCTCGTGGATTCTCGCTGCCGCCCTGGCGGCCTGCGCCAGCGAGACCGCGACGCCCAGCCCGAGCCCGACCCCGGCGCCACTGGCGACCCCTGTCGTGACGACGTATTCGCTCGAAACGACGGCCTGGGTCGAGGGGCTCGTCGTCACGGTCCATGGCGCGAGCGCAAGCCTCGACGCGAAAGGGGGGCCGGTCACGGTCACGATGAAGATCGACAACCCGGGTTCGGACGTGGCGGCGCTCGACGTGCCCATCCGGCTGACCGCTTCGGGCTATGTCTACAACGTCGTCAGTGGCACGGTCCTGCCCGAGGTCGAGGCCGGTGCCAGCGCCGAGGTGAGCCTTGTCTTCGAGGTCGACAGCCATTCGTCGATCGACGACGGCGTGCTGCGGATCGGGCGGCCGGGCGACCACCAGGTGCAGATCCCGTTCAGCACGGGACCGATCCCCTCGCTGACGCTCAAGCCGGACTCGGCGACGCTGTCGGGGGCCGTCACGGCCGGCGGGCTCCGACTGGCTCTCCGGCGCCGCGAGGTCCGCTGGGATCTGCCTGACTGGTACCAGGAGCTGCCCGTGGGCAACGAGGCCCTGACCGTGACCTACGACGTCACCTATGTCGGGACCTTCACCGGTGGAATCGCCTTCACAGGGGCGAACGTGCGGCTGCAGCTTCCGGGCGGCACGCTCGTCGCGCCGCGCAGGGACGGCCACAGCCAGTCGGTGGTGCTCGTCGGGTTGGGTAAGACGGCGAAGAACCTCATCTCGAGGTTCGAGATCCCGAACGGGACGAGCGGCGCGCTCGGCCTCCTTGTGATGGATGGCTCGAACCACCGCATCGCCACGTTCAAGATCGGACCCTAGCCGCTACACTGCCCCAGCCGGCACGCCAGAACCCGCGTGCCCGCCTCGCCGACGCGTTGCCGTCGACGAACTCCAGGGTCCGTCAGAAAGGGTCCCGACCCTTCGTGTTCGATCAGCTCAGCGATCGCCTGCGCCGCTCGCTCGCCACGCTCACCGGGCGTGGGCATGTCTCCGAGGCCGACGTGGACGTGGCCATGCGCGAGATCCGGCTCGCCCTGCTCGAGGCGGACGTCCACTTCCGCGTCGTCAAGGACTTCGTCGCGCGCGTTCGGGAGCAGGCGGTCGGGGCCGAGATCCTCGCGAGCCTCAGCGCCGGCCAGCAGATCGTCAAGATCGTCCACGACGAGCTCGTCGCTCTCCTGTCGGCCGGGGATCAGACGTTCCGCCTCCAGGGCAACCCCGCGGTGATCTCGCTCGTCGGCCTCCAGGGATCGGGCAAGACGACGTCGGCGGCCAAGCTCGCGCGGCACGTCGTCCGGATCGGCCGCCGGCCGCTCCTCGTCGCAGCCGACCCGTACCGGCCCGCAGCCGCGGAGCAGCTCGAGACGCTCGGCAAGGCGATCGACATCCCGGTCCACAAAGGTCCGCCGGGGGCGACGGTGGCCGAGATCGTCCGGGGCGCGGTCGAGGCCGCCCAGCGGCTGACACGCGACACGATCATCCTCGACACGGCGGGCCGGCTGAGCATCGACGAGGTGTTGATGGCCGAGATCCGCGACGTGGATGCCGCCGTCCATCCGGTCGAGACGCTCCTCGTCGTCGATGCGATGACGGGCCAGGAAGCGGTCGCGGTCGCCCAGGCCTTCAAGGCCGCGGTCCCGGTCACGGGATTGATCCTGACAAAGATCGACGGCGACGCTCGCGGGGGAGCTGCACTCTCGATCGCCGCCGTCAGCGGCATTGGCGTCAAGTTCCTCGGCACCGGCGAGAAGACCGACGCCCTCGAGGTCTTCCACCCGGATCGGCTCGCCGGCCGGATCCTCGGCATGGGCGACGTCCTCACGCTCGTCGAGCGTGCCCAGGAGAACGTCAGCATGGAGGACGCCGCGAAGCTCGAAGCGAAGTTGCGGCGGGCGGAGTTCACGCTCGAGGACTTCCTCGAGCAGCTCCAGCAGGTCAAGAAGATGGGCCCGATCGGCCAGCTCGTGTCGATGATCCCGGGCATGGGCTCGATGGCGAACGAGGCCCAGGCCGCCGTCGATCGGGGCGACCTGAAGCGAACGGAGGCCATCGTCCGGTCGATGACCATCCGCGAACGTCGCGAGCCCTCCGTGCTCAACGGATCGCGGCGCCGGCGGATCGCGGCCGGTTCCGGGACCTCCCTCACCGAGGTCAACCGCCTCGTGAAGCAGTTCACCGAGATGCAACGGATGATGAAGCAGCTGTCCGGAGCTCGCGGCCGTGCCGGGCTCAACGCCCTCGTTGGCCGGCGCTAGGGGACGACGTGACCGACCCGATCAACGACGAGACGACCGTGGTACCGGCGACGCCGCCGGCGCCTGAACCGGCCCCGACCGGAGAAGCGGCCGCGACGCCGCCGGCCGCGCCAGTCGCTCCGGCGGCCATCGCGCCGTCGGCGGGCGCATCCGGGCGTCGTTGGCTGCTCGCATTCGGCGTAGCCGGCTTCGTCCTTGGCGTGACGGCGATCGCGATCATCCTGCTCGGCAGCCGCTCGACGCCCGAGGCCCTCCGCTACATCCCCGCGAACATGCCCGTCGTCGCCGAGCTCCGGGTGGACCTGCCGGGGGACCAGCTTCAGAAGGTCGGCAACCTCCTGGCCCACTTCCCGGGCTTCAAGGATCAGTCGACCCTCACGACCAAGCTCGATGAGGCGCTCGCGCGGATCACGACCCAGGCCAGTAGCGGCTCGGCGAGCTACGCCACCGACGTCAAGCCCTGGCTCGCCGGCCCGCTCTTCGTGGGGGCCGCAGTGCCATCGAGCACGAGCAGCTCGACCCCAGGCATCGCCGCCCCGAGCGGCGTCGCCGTGTTCACCACCGACGGCAAGGTGACGTGCGACCCGATCATCAAGGGCTCGACCGCGAAGGAAACCTACCGGGGCATCGACCTCCTCGGCGGTGACGCGGGCGCCGTTGCCTGCGCCATCGAGGGTCGCTATGCGCTCGTCGGCGACAGCGCCTCGATCAAGGCCGCGATCGACGCCCACCTGAACCACTCGGGCATCGATGGCGACGGCCAGTACAGGAAGGCCCGCGACGCCCTCGGCGGGGACCGTCTCGCGACGGTGTATTTCAGCGTCGACGCCTTGAAGGCCGGAGCCTTTGCAAGCTCTATCCCCGGCCTGTCGACCGCAGGCACCGACGTGACGGCCGCCCTGGCGGCGCTGCCCCACTGGGTCATGGCGGGCCTCAGCGCCGAGGACTCAGCGATCGTCGCCGACATCGTCAGTGGACCGCCGGGCACGCCGCCCAGCCCGAGCGGGTCGCCGCTCCTGACCATGCCGAGCGCCCATGCAAGCCGCCTCGCTCCGCTGGTGCCGTCGGATACGGCGGTGCTCTACGAGATGCACGGCACCGGTGTCCTGGCCCAGAACCTGCTTGCGACGCTTCGCGCCAATCCAGCACTGAGCACGACCCTGGGGCAGCTCGACGCGACCCTCGGCATCCTCGGCGGGCCGCAGCAGCTCATCGGCTGGATCGACGATGCGGGCATCGTCGTCGTGCCCGACGGCTCCTCTCTGACCGGTGGGGTCCTGATCCAGGCGCCCGATGACGCCACCGCAACCGCGAAAGCCGACCAGATCCGGAGCCTCCTGACCCTCGCCGGGCTCGGCAGCGGGATCACCACCCGCGACATCGACATCAACGGCACGAAGGTCACCATCGCCGACCTCGGCGACATCTCGTCGCTGCTCCAGCAGGCCGGGCAGGCGGCGGGTGGACTCACCGTGCCGCCGGGAACGCACATCGTGATCTCGGTGGCGGCACACGGACCGACCGTGATCATCGGTGGCGGGGAATCGTTCGCCCGTCGGATCCTCGGGACCGCCGCGGGCTCGAGCCTCGCCGACCAGGCGACCTACAAGACCGCGCTCGGGCTCGCGATCCCGTCGAACTCGGGTCAGCTCTACATCGCCGCGGCGCCGCTGCTGGCATTCGCGGAGACGGCGATCCCGGCCGACGCGCGGGCCCGGTTCGACACCGACGTCAAGCCCTACATCGCCCCGTTCGACGCCTTCCTCGAGACGGCGTCGTCCGACGCCGCCGGCGTTCGCATCCGGTTCGTGATCACCGTCAAGTAAGGAGACAGCACCAGATGGCCGTTCGAATCAGACTCACCCGCGTCGGGGCCAAGAAACAGCCCTCGTATCGCGTGGTCGTCGCCGACTCGCGAAGCGCGCGCGACAGCCGCTCGATCGAGACGATCGGGCATTACAACCCGCGCACCGATCCCATCGAGCTCAAGATCGACGCGGACCGCGCGAAAGCGTGGCTCGAGAAGGGCGCCCAGCCGTCCGACACCGTGGCTCGCCTGTTCCGCGTCGCGGGCGTCCTGCCCGCGGCCAAGTAGGAGGCCCGAGATGGCAGCCAAGGAGCTCGTCGAATACGTCGCCCGCTCGCTGGTGGACGACCCCGAAGCCGTCACGGTCACCCAGGTCGAAGACGAGGAGGGGACCGTCATCGAGCTGCACGTCGCCGAGGACGACATGGGCAAGGTGATCGGTCGGAACGGCAGCGTCGCCAAGGCGCTCCGGACCCTCCTCAAGGTCACCGCCGCCCGCGATGGCGGCTCGATCTCGCTCGAGATCCTCTGAGCGAGCCAACCCGCCTGGTCGTCGGCCGGGTCCGTGGCCTGCACGGGCTCGGCGGCCTCGTTCGCGTCGAGATCCTGACCGACCGCCCGGATGACCGGTTCGTCGTGGGCCACGTCCTCCATCTCGAGGGCAGCGAGGCGCCCCTGACGATTGCGTCCGCGGCCCCCGTCGACGACGGACCCGGCTGGCGCGTCGGCTTTCGCGAGATCCAGAATCGGGCAGCCGCCGAGCCGCTGCGGGACCAGTACCTCGAGGTCCTCGTCGACCGCGACAAGGAACTGGCGGAGGGCCAGGCCTTCTGGCACGAGGTCATCGGGTCCGAGGTCAAGGGGACCGATGGGAATGTCCTCGGGAGCGTCGCCGACGTCTACCGGGCGGGCGAGGCCGAGGTCTACATCGTTCGCGGCGGGCCTGCCGGCGAGTTCGACCTGCCGGCCGTCCGGACCGTCATCCGGGACTTCGCGCCCGAACGCGGCGAGATCGTCATCGACGAGGCGGTCCTGGACCTTGCGGCTCCGGCGGTCGAGCAGGAACCAAGGGGTCCCCGGCGGCGGCATCGCTTCTCGCGCCACGGCAAGGCAGCATCAGCTGTGACGCGACCCGCCGACGGGGGAGCGGCGGACTCGCCGAGCCCCGCCGACGGCGAGGCGCCCCTGTCGTGACCCTCGAGATCGACGTCCTGACGCTCTTCCCGGCCATGCTCGAGGCACCGCTTGCCGAGAGCATCCCGGGCCGCATCCGCGAGCAGGGGCTCGCGACGATCCGCTTGCGGGACCTCCGCGAGTGGGGCCTCGGGCGGCACCGCAGCGTCGACGACGCGCCGTACGGCGGGGGAGCGGGCATGGTCCTCCGGCCTGAACCCGTCGCGGCGGCGCTGGACGCCCTGCGACGGCCCGATTCCACGGTGATCCTCATGGATCCCGGTGGGGTGCCGTTCCGGCAGCGCCTCGCGGCCGATCTCGCGATCCGCCCGCATCTCATCCTGATCTGCCCGCGCTACGAGGGCGTCGACGAGCGGATCCGCGGTCTCGTCGACCTCGAGCTTTCGATCGGCGATTACGTGCTCACCGGCGGCGAGATCCCGGCCCTTGTCTTGATCGATGCCGTGATCCGGCTCCTCCCCGGCGCGATCGACGCGGCGTCGACGCTCGAGGAATCCTTCGGCCGGGGCCTCCTCGAATATCCGCAGTACACGCGGCCGCCCGAGTTCCGTGGCCACGGCGTCCCCGAGATCCTGGCCGGCGGGAACCACGAGGCCATCCGGCGCTGGCGGCTCGAGGCCTCGCTTCGGCGAACCCTTGAGCAACGTCCGGATCTCCTCGCCGGCCGGCCCGCCGACGCTGAGGAGGAGGCAATCCTCCGACGGCTGACCGATCCCGGCGAGGGTGACGAAGGTCGCGAAGCCGGCACGTCCTGATCCGCCCGACCGGCCGCTGGAATCGCCCGTGCTATACTCCGCGCTCGGCTCAAGGGCCGACCCCAGACCCATCGATCATCCGCGCAGCCGTGCGCTGCGATCAGCCAGGGACAAGACACCGTGAACGTCCTCGACGAGATCGTCGCCGACCAGATTCGCACCGACCTGCCCGAGCTCGCGACCGGTGACACCGTTCGCGTCGCGGCGCGTGTCGTCGAGGGCGGCAAGGAGCGCGTGCAGGTCTTCGAAGGCACGGTCATGCGGCTCCGCGGCGGAGGCATCGGTCGCTCGATCACGGTCCGGAAGATCGCCAGCGGCGTCGGTGTCGAGCGGACGTTCAAGGTGAACAGCCCGCGCATCGAGAAGATCGAAGTCGTGCGCCACGGCCAGGTCCGCCGAGCGCAGCTCTACTTCCTGCGCAAGCGAGTCGGCAAGGCCGCGACCCTGCGGGAGCGCCGCACCCGCTCCTAACGCTCCCGAGGGGCACGCGCTTCCGGCAGCTCACGTCGACCCTGCACTTCCCGCCGCGCTACCCTTGCCGCCGATGGCGTCCCAGGTTCCGACCCTTCGCTATGAACGTACCTTCTGGCGCGTCGGCGCTCAGCGGGTGGTCGGGGTCGACGAGGTTGGCGTGGCGCCCACCTCCGGCGCGGTCGTCGCCGCCGCCGTGATCATGCGGCCCCATTCACGCCGGATCCCGGGCGTCCGCGATTCGAAGACGTTGTCAATGCTCCAGCGGGAGCGCCTGGCGCCCCTCATCCGGAGGCGTGCGATCGCCGTGGGGGTCGGCGCCGCGTCCGTCACCGAGATCGACCGTCTGAACATCTACCACGCCACCCATCTGGCGATGCGGCGCGCCGTGGCTCGCCTCGGCGACCACGACCACGTCCTCGTGGACGGCAATCGGATCGCCGGCTTCGAGGCCTCGGTCGGGCCGTACACGGCGATCGTCGATGGCGACGCGAAGTGCTACACGATCGCGTGCGCATCGGTCATTGCGAAGGTCGTTCGTGATCGGATGATGGCCCGCCTCGCAGTCCGTTACCCCGGCTACGGCTGGGAGCGCAACCAGGGCTACGCCACGCTTGAGCACAGGACCGCGATCCGGGCCCTCGGCCTCACCCCGTTCCACCGGCGCAGCTTCCTCGCTCTCCAGCGAACGCTCGCCGGGGACCAGCTACCGCTCGACCTGTTCGAGGAGGGCGCCGCGATCCTCGCCGAGGCCGCGGATCTCGCGGACGACCTCTCCCTCATCGGGCTGGAGGCGCTCGCTCCCGCCTGAGCCGCTCACGCCCGCGATGGGCCGGCATTCCGTGATAAGCCGGCATGCAGCGCCAGGGCCAAAGATCGGGCGGTGCGCACCTCGCAGCAACGCCGCGGCGACTCGACGGAATTGCTGGTGGCCGCCCGGCTCGCCGCATCCGGCTGGGCGATTCTCGGTCGCCAGGTCCGCGTCGGGCGGGCAGAGCTGGACATCGTGGCGATCGACCCGGGTCCGCCGGCCAATCTCGTGGTCCTCGAGGTGCGATTTCGTCGGAGCCGGGACTTCGGCCTGCCGGAGGAGACGATCGACCATCGCAAGCTCGCCCGCTTGAGGATCGCGGCCTACAACCTTCGAGTCGCCGGCCGACTGCCCGACGGAACCCCGTGGCCGTCGCTGCCACTCCGCCTGGACATCGTCGTCGTCGAGCCGGGGAAAGCGCTCCGCCACTACCGCCACGTTGGCTGATCCGCGCGACCGCCTGGTGCCCTCAACTGACCCGTTCAGGTTCGGCCACCGTATCGGGTCGCGCTGCCGCTTCGTGATGGTCTGCTGGTCCGCCACCGCCGGGCCACGTTGTGCTCACACGAACACAACCGGAACGCATTCGACGCCGTTCCGCCTGAATCGAGTCCATGAGCGCCCCGAATCAGCCCTATTTGGCCACCGCGAGCAGCGAATCACCTCGAGTCGGCGATTGTCGAGCATCCGGATCGGCTCAATCTGCCTCGGTTGTGTTCCCCACGACACACCAGCACAACGACTGGTGAGCCCGCTCCTAGACGCGCGGCCGGATGTGCTCCCAGTGAACGACTGCGACGCGCGAAGGGCAGTTTCGACCACGATGGGGCCCGTTTCGGCGCGAAGACGGTCGGAATGTTCACGGCGAGCACAGCATCGACGCGCATTAAGCCCGGAATGGGCTCATCCACGATGAATTGGTCGCACTCGTTCACCCCCGGCACATCTGGGGACCGAGGCGCAGTCAGCAGCACCGGTGCGCCTCGAGGGGCCGCAAAGAGGCCCGTGCTACACTCCCGGCCGGCCTCGCGAGAGCGAGGTTCAGGCCACGCCCGCGCACGCGGCGCGGAGCTCACACGCGGATCGTTCCGTCCGGGACGGTGCCGCTCGACCCCGAACGGGGGCGGGCGGTTCCCGGCGACGAGATCCGCGGCGGTAACAACCAAACAGGAGGTCACTCGACCGTGCCGTCCATCTCGATGCGGCAGCTGCTGGAAGCCGGAGTTCACTTCGGGCACCAGACACGCCGCTGGAATCCCAAGATGCGCCCGTTCATCTTCGCCGAGCGCAACGGGATCCACATCATCGACCTTGCCCAGACCAGCAAGCGGCTTGAGGTCGCCCTCGACTTCGTCCGGGAGACGGTCGCGCGGGGCGATGTCGTCCTGTTCATCGGGACGAAGAAGCAGGCCCAGGAGCCCGTCGCCCAGGAGGCGACCCGGGCGGGGATGCCGTACGTCAACAAGCGCTGGCTCGGCGGGATGCTCACGAACTTCGTGACGATCAAGAAGCGAATCGGCCTCCTCGAGCAGCTCGAGGCCCGGCAGCAGGCCGGCGAGTTCGAACGGCTACCGAAGAAGGAAGCCGCGAAGCTCAACGAGGAGTACGTGAAGCTCCTCGCGACCCTCGGCGGCATTCGCAAGATGCGCCGGGTGCCGGGCGCCGTGTTCATCGTCGATCCCCACCGCGAGCGCATCGCCGTGACGGAGGCAAACAAGCTCGAGATCCCGGTCGTCGGAACCGGCGACACGAACGTCGACCCGGACGAGCTGGACTACATCATCCCGGCCAACGACGACGCGATCCGGGCGATCCGTCTCCTGTGCTCGCTCGTGGCGGATGCCGCGATCGAGGGTGCGCAAGAGCGCGCGAACCGGGCAGTCGAGCCCGAGCCCGAGCAGCTGATCGAGGAGCCCGCCTACGACGATGCCCAGGCGAGCGACGCGCTCGTCGCGGCCCTCGCCGGGGGCGCGGCCCTGAGCTTCGCACCGGACGAGGACGAGGATCTCCTCCCCGGGGTCCCCGTCGCCGCCGTGCCGGTCGAGGAAGCGGCCACTCCCGAGGAGATCGCGGCGGAGCTCGCTCGCGAGGCCGCAGAAGCCGCAGCGACCGATGGCGTCGGGACCGAGGCCGTCCCCGCGACCCCGGAAGCGGCGCCAAACGCCGCGCCGGAACCGACCCCGGTCGCAACGGGCGCCTCACCGGACGACAAGGCGGCGGGCTGACCTCGCGCGGCAACCAGCCACCACCTGCGGGTCGCAACGGCCCGCCGCAACACGAACAGGAGCATGGAACGAGCATGGCCAAGGTAACCGCCGAGTTGGTGCGAACGCTCCGCGAGCGCACCGGCGCAGGCATGATGGATTGCAAGCGTGCCCTCGACGACGCGGACGGAGACATCGAGAAGGCCGTCCTGCTCCTCCGCGAGCGCGGTCTCTCGGCCGCGGCCGGAAAGTCCTCGCGGGAGGCCCGCGAGGGCCTGATCGGGAGCTACATCCACACGGGCGGACGCGTCGGCGTCCTCATCGAGGTGAGCTGCGAGACGGACTTCGTCGCCCGGACCGAGGAGTTCCAGAAGCTCGTCCGTGATCTCGCCGTCCAGGTCGCCGGTCTCGCGCCGGCATACGTGGACGTCGGCGGAATCCCCGACGAGGAGCTCGAGCACAAGAAGGCCGAGCTCGCCGCCGATCCGGCGACCGCCGCCAAGCCGGCCGAGATTCGCGATCGGATCGTCGAGGGCCAGCTCAACAAGTGGTACCGCGAGGTGGTGCTCTATGAGCAGCCGTTCCGCGACGAGGAGCGGAGCGTTCGCGATCTCGTCAACGAACGGATCGTCATGACCGGCGAAAACATCGTCGTCCGGCGATTCA
>DAINSJ010000001.1:0-7435 GCA_036741375.1 Candidatus Limnocylindrales bacterium | reverse complement strand
CTCGTCAACGAACGGATCGTCATGACCGGCGAAAACATCGTCGTCCGGCGATTCACGCGCTATGCCCTCGGGGAGGATCAGTGAGCGAAACGCGGGTCGAGGACGCGACGGCCCAGCGCGGCCCAGCGCCCGCCGGCGACGCCCCTCGCTACCTGCGGATCCTTCTCAAGCTCTCGGGCGAGGCGCTCCTCGGCGAGCGCTCCTACGGCGTGGATCCCGAGTTCTGCAAGTTCATCGCGACCCAGGTCGCCGAGGTCACGGGCCGCGGCGTCCAGGTCGGGATCGTGGTCGGTGGCGGCAACATCTTCCGCGGGCTCGCCGCTTCGGCACGAGGCATGGATCGCGCGACCGGCGACTACATCGGCATGCTCGCGACCGTCATGAACGGGCTCGCCCTCCAGGACGCGCTCGAGCGCGCCGGCGTCCAGACGCGGGTCATGAGCGCGATCGCGATGAATGAGATCGCCGAGCCCTATATCCGGCGGCGCGCCGTTCGCCATCTCGAGAAGGGCCGCGTCGTGATCTTCGTCGCGGGAACCGGCAATCCGTACTTCACGACCGATACCGCCGCGGCCCTCCGCGCCGTCGAGATCGGGGCCGAGGTGCTCCTCAAGGCGACCAAGGTCGACGGCGTCTACGATGCCGATCCGATGACCCACCCGGGCGCCCATCGTTACGACCGCCTCGAGTACGGCGACCTCCTGCGCGACCAGCTCAAGGTGCTCGACGGCGCCGCGGTCTCGCTGTGCATGGAGAACGACCTCCCGATCATCGTCTTCGACCTGAACAAGCCGGACAACATCGCCCGGGTGGCCGAAGGGCAACACGTCGGGACCCTCATCTCGAGCTCGTCCGGGCAGGTCCGCTCGTGAGCAGCGAGATCATCGACGCCGCCGACCACAAGATGGCCCGGGCGGTCGAGGTCATGGAGCGGGACCTCCAGAATGTCCGCACCGGTCGCGCGTCGACCGGGCTCGTCGAGCGGATCCTCGTCGACTTCTACGGCACCCAGACGCCGCTCAACCAGCTCGCCGGGATCAGCATCCCGGAGGCGCACCAGATCGTGATCCAGCCGTGGGATCGCAGCGTCCTTGGGGCGATCGAACGGGCGATCATCAAGAGCGACATCGGCCTGACCCCGAATGTCGACGGCACGGTCGTCCGGCTCAACATCCCGGTCCTGACCGAGGAGCGCCGACACGACATCGTCCGCGTCGTCCACAAGCGCATGGAAGAAGCCCGGGTCGAGGTCCGGAACGTCCGCCGCGACGCCGCGGACCAGCTCAAGAAGCTCGAGCGCGACGGTGAGCTCGGCACCGACGAGGAGCATCGCCTCCTCGACGCGCTCCAGAAGACGACCGACCGCCACATCGCCGACATCGAGCGCGTCGGGGCAGCGAAGGAACAGGAAGTCCTGGAGGTCTAGTGGCTCGAGCCCCGCTCATCCGGCCGACCGACGCGCCTCCGCGGGCCCACGAATCGGACGAGCCCGAGCGAACGACGAGCGAGCCGGACGCGCCGCCGCGAACGGACCTGCCGCGACACGTCGCGATCATCATGGACGGCAATCGCCGCTGGGCCCGCCAGCGTGGCGTCCCCGAGCTCGATGGCCACGCCGCCGGCGTCGAGGCCATCCGGGGCATCCTCCGCCACGCCGTCCGGCGCAACATCGAGGTCCTGACCCTGTACGCCTTCAGCCGCGAGAACTGGGCCCGGACCGACGCCGAGGTCGCCGGCCTGTTTGCGCTCCTCGAGGGCGCGATCCGGAGCGAGACGGCCGAGCTCCGGGAACAGGGCGTCCGCGTCCGACTGCTTGGGCGGCTCGACGAGCTGCCGGCCGAGACCCGCCGCTCGATCGAATCCGCCTTGGACGCCACGGCGGCCGGCCAACGCCTGCTCCTCAACATCGCCTTCAACTACGCCGGTCGCACCGAGCTCGTGGATGCCATCCGGCGGATCGTCAAGTCGGGGACCTCGCCGGACGAGATCGACGAGTCCACGGTGGCCCGCGCGCTGTACACGGTCGGGCTGCCGGACCCCGACATGGTGATCCGGACCGGCGGGGAGCAGCGCCTCTCGAACTTCCTGATCTGGCAGGCGGCCTACGCCGAGCTCGTGACGACGGAGGTCCTCTGGCCGGATTTCGGCGCCGCGAGCCTCGATGAGGCGCTCGCGGAGTACGCGACCCGGACGCGGCGCTTCGGGCGCTGAGGCCGCCATGCTTCGAGATCGCGCCAGGAGCGCGGCGATCCTCGTTCCGCCGCTGCTCGTCGCCCTGTGGATCGGCGAGCCGTTCATCTCCGCGGTCGTGGCGATCGTCGTGGTTCTCGGAGCGATCGAGCTCTTTCGGCTGCTCACGGCCGCCGGGCACGCCTCGTTCCCGAGCCTCGGGGCGGCGCTTGCCGTCGTCGTGGCCCTCGGCGATTCCGTCAAGGCCGTTCCCGGCGGCAGCGGATTGCTGCTCCTCGGCGCCGGAGTCGTCCTTGTCGGGATCGCGGCGCTCAGCCGACCCGACCCCCGGGAGGGTCTGGCGTCGCTTGCCTCGACCACGTTCGGGGCGATCTACCTCGGCCTGTTGGGCTACGTCGAGCGCCTCGCCAGCGCGGGGCCCGCGATCGACCCGACCGCGGCCCTCGGCTGGATCGGCGCGCAGCGGGCCTGGGTGCTCGTCCTCGTGCTCGGCGTCTGGGCGTTCGATACCGCGGCGTACCTCGTCGGCCGCCGGTTCGGCCGGCGCCGGTTCATCCCCCACATCTCGCCCGGCAAGTCGGTCGAAGGCGTGATCGGCGGCACCGTCGCCGCGATTGCCGTGACCACGATCCTCGTCGCGCTCGTCGGTCGACCCGCCATCCTCGGAGCCGGTCTGGGCCTCGTCATCGCCGTCGCGGCGCAGGCCGGGGACCTCGTCGAGTCGATGATCAAGCGAGCCGCCGGGGCGAAGGAATCGGGCCGCCTCATCCCCGGTCACGGCGGCATGCTCGACCGGATCGACTCGTTCCTGTTCGCGGCGCCCGTGACGTTCCTGTATGTCGTCGCCGCGTTCCGCTGAGGCGGTCGACCTGGGGCAGCCCCGGCGCGTCGCCCTGCTCGGCTCGACGGGCTCGATCGGCCGCCAGGCCGTCGACGTTCTTGTTGGCGACCCCGGGTTCCAGGTCGTGGCGCTCGCCGCGGGACGGAACACGGCGTTGCTCGCCGAACAGGCCCGCCGCCTCCGACCGGCGGCCGTTGTCCTCGCGGCACCGGATGTCTCGCTCGCAGCGGCGCTCCCGTCCGGCACCGCGGTCGACTTCGGAGAGGCGGCGCTCGTCGCCCTGGCGACGCGCAGTGACGTCGATCTCGTGGTCGTCGGGACCGGCGGCGTCGTGAGCCTTCGGCCCGTGCTCGCGGCCCTCGAGGCCGGGAAGATCGTCGCGACGGCGAACAAGGAGACGCTCGTCGCGGGCGGCCACCTCGTGATGCCGATCGCGAAGCGCCTGGCCGGCGAACGTGCGGCCGTCGATGCGCGCGATCCGCTCTCGTCGCCGCTCGGCTGGCTGCGCCCGATCGACTCGGAGCACTCGGCGATCTGGCAGTGCCTGGTCGGGGAGGCCCTCGGAACGGTCGAGCGGCTCATCCTGACGGCCTCGGGCGGACCGTTCCTGGATCTTCCGGCCGCGGACTTCGCGGCGATCACGCCGGAGCAAGCCCTGCGGCACCCGACATGGACCATGGGCGCCAAGATCACGATCGACAGCGCGACGCTCGCGAACAAGGGCCTGGAGGTCATCGAGGCACGCTGGCTGTACGATGTCGGGTACGGGGCGATCGACGTCGTGATCCATCCCCAGTCGATCGTCCACTCGGCCGTCCGCTTCGTCGACGGCTCCCTCAAGGCCCAGCTGGGCACCCCCGACATGCGACTTCCCATCCAGTACGCCCTGACGTATCCCGATCGCCGCCCATCGCCGGCGGCAGCGCCCGATCTCGTCTCGATCGCGCGGCTGGACTTCCGCGCCCCCGACCTGGACCGCTTCCCGGCGCTTCGCATCGCGCGCGAGGCCGGCGAAGCGGGCCCCTCGGCAACCGCAGCGCTGATCGCGGCAGACGACGTCGCCGTCCAACGGTTCCTGGAGGGCAGCCTCGACTTCATGGGGATCCCGCGGCTCCTCGCCGCCGCGGTCGAGCGCTTCGCCGTGCCCGCCGGGCCTGACC
Organism: Candidatus Limnocylindrales bacterium; assembly: GCA_036741375.1. GTDB lineage: Bacteria > Chloroflexota > Limnocylindria > Limnocylindrales > CSP1-4 > UBA5189. The sequence goes on along the minus strand of DAINSJ010000001.1, from coordinate 3,244 downwards.
CCGATCTCGACGCACTGATCGCGATCGACGCCGAGGTCCGGGCAGCGTTCGCGACCGGGGCCGTCGCATGACCCAGGTCTTCCAGGGCGTCGTGACCGCCGTCCTGTTCTTCCTGATCCTCGGGATCACCGTCGTCATCCACGAGCTCGGCCATTTCATCGTCGCCCGCCTCGCGAAGGTGCGCGTGCTCGAGTTCGGCATCGGGTTCCCGCCGCGGGCGAAGGTCCTGCGGGACCAGGGCGAGACGATCTACACGCTGAACTGGCTGCCGATCGGCGGCTTCGTGAAGCTCGAGGGCGAGGATGGCGACGAGATCGACGACCCGCGGTCGTTCGCACGGGCGCCGCTCCCGATCCGCCTGCTGATCCTCGCGGCGGGCGTGGTGATGAACTTCGTCCTCGCGTTCGTGATCTTCGGCGGGATCGCCCTCGTCGGCGACCCGGCGCTGGGGGTCACCGTGGGCGAGATCCAGCCCGGCTCGCCGGCCGCGACCGCCGGCATCCAGCCGGGCGACACGCTCGCGACCATCAACCGCCAATCGTTCGATGCGCTCGGGGGCCCGACGCTGCTCGACGCCCTCCACGCCAACGCCGGGCGCGACGTCGAAATCCAGGTCATCCGCAACTCGGTGATGCAGACGGTGCACGCGCGGCTCCGGCCGGCCAGCGAGATCACGCCGACGAACGGCGCCCTCGGCGTCTCGAAGCTCGTCGGGACCCCGACGAACGTGACGATCGGCCACGACCCGGCGACGGCCGCGCGCCTCGGGGTCGAGCGGACGGTCTTCGCGACCGGCCTGATCATCGGTGGCCTCGGCGACCTCGTGAGCGGGCTCATCAACCACCCGACCGAGCAGCCGCCTGCCTCGGGACCCCTTGGGATCGCGATCCAGATCGGCGACACGTTCTGGACGCTGGGCCCGGTCTTCACGCTGTTCCTCGCGGGCGTCCTCTCGGCGAACCTCGGCGTCGTCAACATCCTGCCGCTGCCGCCGCTGGACGGGGGCCGGATGCTGATCATCACGCTGAAATCGATCTTCGGGCCGCGGATCAGCCTGCGCGCCGAGCAGGTTACCTACGTCGTCGGCTTCGTGTTCCTCTTCGCGTTCCTGATCTGGGTGACCGGCTTCGACGTGATCCGCCAGATTGGTGGGTCGCCATGACGTCACCCGACTCGCTGCGTCCACGGCGGCGGCCGACGGTGTCCGTCGACGTCGGCGGGGTCCTCGTCGGCAGCGCCCACCCGGTCGTCGTCCAGTCGATGACGAACACGGACACGGCCGATGCGGATGCGACCGCGATCCAGGTCGCCCGCCTGGCGCATGCCGGCAGCCAGCTCGTCCGCGTCACGGTCAACAACGACGCGGCGGCCGCGGCCGTGCCGGAGATGATGCGGAAGCTCAGAGACCTCGGCGTTGGCGTGCCGGTCATCGGCGACTTCCACTACAACGGCCACCAGCTCCTGGTCGAATATCCGGACATGGCGGCGGCGCTCGCCAAGTACCGGATCAATCCCGGCAACGTGGGCGCGAAGCGGCACGACGAGCATTTCCAGACGATCGTCCGGGCGGCGATCGAGCACGACAAGCCGGTTCGGATCGGGGTCAACTGGGGCTCGCTCGACCAGCAGCTGCTGACGGAGCTCATGGACGCCAACGCGCGACTCGCCGAACCCCGCGATTCGCGCGACGTGATGATCGAGGCGATGGTCGAGTCGGCGACCCGCTCGGCGGAGCTCGCCGAGGCGACGGGGCTCGGCCACGACCGGATCATCCTGTCGGCCAAGGTCTCGGGCGTCCGCGACCTCATCGACGTCTACCGGATCCTCGCGGCGCGAACGGACCTGCCGCTCCATCTCGGACTGACCGAGGCGGGCCTCGGCATGAAGGGCGTCGTCGCCTCGACGGCGGCGCTCGCGATCCTCCTCGACGAGGGGATTGGCGACACGATCCGCGTCTCGCTCACGCCTGCGCCGGGCGGGGAGCGCGAAGAGGAGGTCCGGGTCGCCCAGCAGATCCTCCAGTCGATGGGCCTACGGGCCTTCCTCCCGCAGGTCTCGGCGTGCCCCGGCTGCGGCCGGACGACGTCGACGTTCTTCCAGGAGATGGCCGAGCGGATCCAGACGCACCTGCAGGATCGGATGCCGGAGTGGCGCGCGGACCACCCCGGCGTCGAGGAGCTCACCGTCGCAGTGATGGGCTGCGTCGTGAACGGACCCGGCGAATCCAAGCACGCCAATATCGGCATCAGCCTGCCCGGCACGTTCGAGGAACCCGTGGCGCCGGTCTTCATGGACGGCCGCCTGGATCGCACGCTGCGCGGCGATCACATCGTGGAGGAGTTCACTGCGATCCTCGACGACTACGTCGAGCGGCGCTACCCGTCTGGCGTGCCGGCCACCGTCTCAGCGAGCGAGAACGCCCAGCAGGAATGAGATCACGGCGAGCGCTGCCGCCGCGAGGGCCGGGGTGATCAGCTTGAAGGTCAACCGGCGGAGCGTCACGCCGCCGTGGCGGGTCCGGTACTCGGCGTCCATGCGCAGCGTGTCGGCCATCGTCCGGATGGAGCGAGGCGTCCCGTGGGCCGAACGGAGGGTCGCGACCTGCCGGCGATGGGCCGCGAGCATCTCGGTGAGGTTCGTGGACACGAAGCTCGTGAAGAAGTCTCGGCGCGTGATGGATTCACCGCGCGGGAACATCGTCTGGACCCAGGTCCCGTCGTCGAACGACGAGTAGCCCGCCACCAGCGTTCCGAGCCCCGCCACGGGGACGACGATCACGTAGGTCTCGCCGCTCTCTTCGCCGACGAGCCTTCGTACCGCAGCGGCGTTCCCGGCAGCTGCAGGAACCGCTCGCCGATCCGCGTGAATCCCAGTGCCTCGAGCTCGTCCAGGCGCCGGGCGACGGGTTCGGGTGGCGAGATCTCGAGGGGACCCGCGTCGGCCATCCGGCGCGACCGGACGCCCGAGTAGATGCGCCACGCGCGCCAGGCCGGGGGGCCGAACCGCCATAGGAGCAATAGCGAGATAAACAGCCCCGCGGCAGCGAGAATCCGTTCGATGAGGATAGGCGCATCCTAGTCGCCCATTCGACGCTCCACGGGGTCGGGTGTATACTCCGCGGAACCAATTAGGCCGCCTCCGACGTGGGTGACCCCCACGTATTTTTTTCGGCGGAGCCGGCTCAAACAAGACATCACAGGAGGGCGAAGCGACCATGAGTCGAGATTTCGTCGGTGCCCTCCTC